>CAYFTD010000058.1:0-5419 GCA_964345915.1 uncultured archaeon | reverse complement strand
GCGTCAGCGGCATATCCGTTCTGGTGCAGTTGATTTTACATCCCCTAAAGAATACTCTTAAAGACCATGAGTTGTACTGACGCCTCTGGTGCACAACATGGGCCTCTACGAGTTTGAAGACATGACTCCAAAGGTCGATTCGAAAGCGTATGTATCTCCTCGCGCGTCAGTGATTGGAAGTGTTGAGATAGGACCAGATTGCAGTATCTGGGAGTCTGCAGTTCTTAGAGGGGACTTCAACAAGATAACTATCGGTCAGGGATCATCTGTTCAGGACAACTGTACGGTTCACGTCACTCCCTTCAACCCGACCACCATCGGTGACCACGTTACGGTCGGCCACAACAGCGTGCTTCACGCTTGTGAGATAGGTGACCGGACTGCCATCGGAATGGGGGCAGTTGTTCTCACAGGTGCCAAGATTGGAAATGACTGCGTCATAGGGGCAGGGTCAGTGGTCACCGAGAACGCCATTGTACCTGACAACAGCTTGGTTCTCGGCGTGCCTGGCAAAGTTGTCAAAGAGGTCTCCGACAGAATGAAGGAGGCCTTCATGATAGGGGCGGAGCTCTATGTCGAACTTGGGCGCAGACACAAGGAGTCACCTGTAGGAAAAGAATAGTAGGAATCGAATCTCTGAAATCCCCGTCAAGTCTAAATGATAGAATGACAAGTGAAACCCCAGGAGAATGAAGGTTGAAGACCAGTCGTCGTTTCACACTTGTTACCTTGTCATTGATTATGACGATACTATTCGTTGTTAGCTCAGCAACTGCTCAGACCAGCCTGGTACCCAACGAGGTCAGGGAGGGTGAGTTCATCTGGGGAAGGGAAGACTCATTCTATTCACCTAACAATTACATCGCGACTCTTACAGCGGGGCATTGGACTGTTGTTGCGAGCACCTCCTTCTTCTCAGACTTGGAACTCAATGTGACAGTTGCGCGTGACAGTGCATTCACTGACATCATTGCAGAAGGCGGCAGTGGCTGGGGTCATTTCCCTTCAGTGGACTTTGACCTCAGTGCAGTTGGAGCCGTATACATCAGAGTACAAGAGAACTCGGTCTATGGCGACACGAGTGGGTCCTACGACATTGGAGTGTACGATGACGCCCACGGTCCTCCGAATGGTGGCTTCTTTCCAGGATTTGATATCTGGGGTTGGATAATGCCCTTCATTCTGATTCCATTTGTATTCGTATTCTGCGTCTTGATCATCGTCTTCAGCTCATTGAGAAGACGCGGCAGACTCCCTATGCGTATGGCCAGAGGGATTAGACGACGACAGCTTCGAAGAATGCGACATTTCACCATGGACGCTCCTGACCACGCAATCCCTGATGAGCATCGTGGACAACAGCGGACAGATGGGACCGAGATCAGGACCGTTCGTATGCCGCAGAAGTGCCCGAATTGCGCGGCCTCGCTCTCTCCAGACTCCCTTGATTGGGTGGGTCCTCTAGAGGCAGAATGTCAGTACTGTGGGGCATCAGTCAGAGCAACTTTCGAGAGGGTCTAGATTCAGGCCATCCCTCTCTTCTTGAGCTCCTCATCTCGGAGGACTCTCCGAAGAACCTTGCCAACCTGGCTCAGGGGCAGTGAGTCCACTATGTCAACCTCTCTAGGTCTCTTGTAGCCTGCCATCTTGTCGCGGGCCCACTCAATGAACTCCTCAGATGTGGCCTCCTCTCCCTCCTTCAATACGACATATGCCTTTACGAACTCGTTGCCGGGATCGTCCTCTCTGGGAATACCCACCGCAGCAGCCATCTGCACCTTTGGGTGCTCGAAGAAGACATCCTCAATCTCTCTCGGGTACGCTTTCAGGCCGCCGACAATGATCATCTGCTTCTTCCTGTCACTGATGAAGGTGTAGCCCTCCTCATCCATATGCCCGATATCACCGGTGAGGAAGAAGCGCTTCCCGGAGAACTCTCGCATCACATCTGCTGTTTCTTCCGGCTTCTTCCAGTAACCCTTCATAATCTGGGGTCCTGAGAGGGCAATCTCGCCGGTTTCACCGATGGGCAGCTCCTTTGTCCCTGTTTCTGTATCAACTATTCTGCAATCAGTATCAGATATCGGGAGACCAATCGATCCAAACTTACGATTGCGTCTATTCATTGGATTAGTGTGAGTCACAGGAGAGGTTTCTGTCAGGCCATATCCCTCAAACAGGAGTGTTCCAGTCACGTCCTCCCAGTTCTTCGCCAGTTCTGGAGGGAGTGGAGCAGCCCCAGAGGTGCAGATTGTGATTGAAGTCAGGTCATACTTGTCAACATCTGGATGATTGACAATTGCTGCATAAAGCGCAGGCACACAGTTCAAGACGGTTCCCTTGTTATCATGTAGTTCCTTGAGAAGATCCGTCAGGGGTGGTTTTCCAGCTCTTGGATCCGGTACGCACACAAGTTTACCAGCATGCCAAGTTGCCATCAGGAAAGTCACTGTGAGGCCATAGCTGTGGTACCATGGGACTGCTCCCACATAGACTTCTTCCCCATACCTAACACCTCCGGGATTGTCAACATCCTCGGCTTCTAGGTACACCCATTCAGTGATCTGCAAGACATTTGAAACGAGATTGGTGTGTGTTAGTTCTGCCCCCTTTGGAGTTCCTGTTGTCCCCCCAGTGTATATGATAATGGCTGTGTCTTCCGGGTCAACTGTGACATCTGGTGCTTTCGGTTCATATTGAGCAATTATGTCATCATAGAAGAAAGTCTTGTGCTCCTCATAGTAGGGACTCTTAGGAATCCTTCCCAGCAAGCCTCCGAGAATCGCTGTGCCTCTTGGTAGGAACGACTTGACACTACACACAACAACTGTTTCGATAGAGGTGTCCTTGATGGCTTCATAGCATATTGGCGTAAAGACAGGATGGTCCAGCGCGAAGATTGCAGCGGCATCTGTATCCGTCAACTGATACTTCAATTCACCTGCCTTGTACATTGGATTGCACGTGACAACCTTAGCCCCAGCCTTCAGAGCCCCAAAGAACGCTGGAGGAAAATGAGGTAGGTTGGGAAGGAACAATGCTACACAATCGCCCTCTTTGATTCCTCGGCTGACCAAGAAGTTGGCGATCCTATCTGCAGACTCTCGAACCTCTGAATAGGTATTGGACTTCCCGGAGAACACCGTATATGGCAACTCACCGCTTTCTTCTGCTGTTCTATCCAACATCGTAAAAAGGGGCTCCTTAGGATACTCTAACTTCTTACGTGCATGCTCTGGCCATCTTGGTCCACTCTGCCAATACATCTCATCCATTCTCTCTTACACTCCTAGAATACTCGGCTAGACTAGTCGCCTATCATGACCTGGGTGACTCATATCTGTTAGGGAAAAAGGATGGGGCGGGGGAAGATCCCCCGTCTGACACTACTTGCCCATCTTCTTTAGTTCTGCCTCACGCAATTCTCTTCTCAAAACCTTGCCCACTGAAGTCAAGGGCAGCGAGTCGACGAAGACGACCTCCTTCGGTCTCTTATAGCCTGCCATCTTCTCCTTTGACCACTTGAGGAACTCCTCTTCGGTGGCCGTTTCGCCTGGCTTGAGGATAATGAATGCCTTGACATACTCGTTGCCTGGCTCGTCCTCTCTAGGCAGGCCAATGGCAGCAGCCATAGCGACCTTTGGATGTTCGAAGAGCGTGTCTTCGATTTCTCTCGGATATGCCTTTAGGCCACCGACAGTGATCATGTCCTTCTTTCTGTCCGATATGACGAAGAAGCCCTCCTCGTCCATGTGACCGATATCACCTGTAAGGAAGTAGCGCCGTCCCTTGATTTTTCTCATCACCGCAGCGGTTTCGTCAGGTTTGTTCCAGTAACCGGGCATCACCTGGGGGCCGCTGATGGCAATCTCGCCAGTTTCACCCTGTTTCAATTCCTTCTTCCCAGTGGCCATGTCGACAACCGTCAGATAAGTGTCTGATATCGGAATTCCAATCGAACCGAACTTGCGGGTGGCCAATAGAGATGGGTTGGCTGTTGCCATCGGTGCCGTTTCAGTTAAACCATAACCCTCGAATACCGTTGCGCCGGTACTGGCCTCAAAGCCCCTGGCCAGCTCAGGCGGTAGGGGAGCTGCGCCTGAACCACATCCCTTGATGCTACGCAGGTCGTATTTGCCGAGTTCTGGGTGATTCACGATTCCAGCGAATAAGGCCGGGACACAGTGGAACAGACTGCCTTTGTACTTCTCGATATCAGAAAGCAAATCTGACATTGGAGGCTTTCCAGCTCTTGGGTCAGGTATACAAATCAGACCTCCCGGTAGATCATAAGAAGCAACCATCGTTAGTGTGAGACCAAAACTGTGATACCAAGGCAGAGCACCAACGAACACCTCTCCAAGGGGTTCCATCCTCACAGGGGCGTCGCCGCCTTCTGGTATCATCTGGACCCACTCGCGAAACTGCAGCACGTTTGCATACAGATTCTTGTGCGTGAGCATAGCCCCCTTCGGAGTTCCTGTGGTTCCTCCCGTGTATAGAATGAGTGCTAGGTCCTTATCGGAATCGATTGTGACTTCTGGCGCCTTGGCCTCAAAGTCGGTCATGATGTCGTCATAGAAGACTGATTCCTCTTCATAATACGGACTCTTAGGAATCCTGCCAAGCAGACCCCCAATTATCCCCACCACCCTAGAAACTTGAGACTTGGTGCCGCAAACGACTACCGTATCTACGTCAGTTCCTTTGACTGCCTCATATGTTGTAGGTGTGAACGTAGGGTGGTCCATACAGAAGACCGCTTTCACCCCGGCATCTTTCAGCTGGAAGTTCAACTCAACTGCCTTATACTGTGGATTGCAGGTTACTACTGTCGCTCCTGTCTTCAGGATCCCAAAGAAGATTGGAGGATACTGAGGTAGGTTAGGCAGAAAGATTGCAACACGGTCGCCCTTACCAATCCCGCGGCTGGTCAGGAAGTTAGCAATCTTGTTCGCATCCTCCTTGACTTGCGCAAAGGTCCGAGTGACGCCTCTAAAGATCGTTGACGTCGCATCGCCATAATTGTCCGCTGCCTTGTCTAGTATTACGTAGAGCGGCTCATCAGGATACTCTAGTGTTTTCTTTACGGTTTCTGGCCACTTGTGTTTGTGCCAGAGCATTTCATCCATGGATATTTCCTCTCCATTACTCTCTTCATTCGTTCATCCACCGCACTAGGCCAGAAGCCGTGCAGTTGGCATAGACGTCTTTTTACCGCAACACTGCTTGATATTCCTTCTGCTTGCTCGATTCTCACTTGACTTGGCGTCAAAATGCCCACTTTCATCATAATCCTACTTTGCATGCTTCCAGCACAACAAATAAGAAAGCGAACGAGAGAGATTCGATACTATTCGTTTGTCCTCAACAAAGAGAGAGTTGAGGGGTGTCTGCTTGAGCTTTCCACAGGTAATTG
>CAYFTD010000057.1:0-1828 GCA_964345915.1 uncultured archaeon | reverse complement strand
CACGGTCAGACGCCCTAGCTGACTTGGCAGAGATTCCAGGGGTATACGTCCCGTCTGAATCACAATCTTCAGTCACAAGACTCACAATAGATAGTCTTGAGGAGATGTTCCATCCCACTAACCAGATTGTCCCAGATGTGCCAGAAGGCGCGAAACTGGAGCCAGTGTTTGGAAAGTCCTTCTTGGTTGAAGTCACACGAGGTTGTGGTCACTCTTGCAAGTTCTGCCTGGTAGGTCACATCTGTCGACCTCGTAGGGTCAGGTCGCTGGAACGTTTGCGGGAGATTGTCACTAAGGGACTTGAGAACACGCCAGTTAGGAAGGTTTCACTGATAGGGTCCTCTCTGGGGGACCTCGATGGCCTAGAGGATCTTGCTGCATGGATTGTCGAGCAGAATGTTGAGCTCTCAGCCCCATCCCTCAGAGCAGACGCGGTCACCTCCCGGATGCTCAAGTCGTTTGTGAAAGGGGGTCAGCGAACACTCACCATCGCTCCTGAGGCTGGCTCCTCCCGTCTCAGGAAGGCCATGGGCAAAGGACTGGATGAGGAAGACATTCAGAGGGCTGCGAGTCTGGCCGTAGAAGCTGGATACAAGGCACTGAAACTCTACTTCATAATCGGACTTCCGGATGAGTCGGATGACGACCTGAAAGACATTGTGAAGATGGTCAAACATCTCGCAAAAGCCTCGGGTATCAAAGTGACAGCAAGCGTCAATCCGTTTGTGCCCAAAGCTCAAACTAGATGGGAACGTGAGAGCCAACCCGTGGTCCAGGAGCTTCGAAGCAAGCTCAAGTTAATTGAGAACGGGCTACGAAACGTGTTTCGGACTGAGGTTGAGGGGACTGACCCTAGAAGTGCACGAATTCAAGCGGCATTGTCAGTCGGCGATCGTTCAATCGGAAAGGTGATTCAATTGGCTGCGAGGTATGGAGGACTCGGTGGATGGAGAAGAGCCGAAAAGGAGACAGGCGTTCGCTTCCTATCTCTGGCAAATGACCCTGAGCGTCAGAAAGGGGACTTGCCATGGTCGTTTTTAAGGGCATGAAGTGACCGCAGCCGTCTTGGCTAAGGTTATAAATGATAAACCTAGAGGAGTCTTGGAATACATGCCAGGTCTGGTCGCGGTGTAGGCAGTCTGGTGATCTACAATGTCACGAGAAGAGTTCAATGAAGCATTCCCTGCATTGGGCGATGAGCTGGAGGCAGGGCGCACCAAGACCCACAAAATAGATGGTGTCCGCACGATGTCTGAGGAACCTGACAAACCCAAAGACCATAAGACCTTTGTCCCGGATGTTGTGGACTATATTCGCCGTTGTGATACTGTTTCTCAAGCCATTGAAATTGTAGACTACATGATGGGGCGTGGGGAGATTAGTCGCACAGAAGCAAGGGACATCAAGGCTCAGTTGAAGGCGGATGGCCTTCGAAGTTTTGGTGCAAAGAAGGAGAAGGACCACTACTTGCATCATGGACTAGAATCAGAGTGAGTACTGACTGATATCGAAGGTCTATGCAACGTGCCTCGCTCCACCCCGTCCTATGGCGTCACACTTCTTCTGACAAGATATCAAATCATCCCTGAGGGAATTCGAGGACGGTGGGCGGGTCCTGAGTGCTATGGCGACTTGTAAGCGCCCCTTTCGCTTGCCCACGAGATTGTTTCGGGGTCACATCGCTTCAGTTCACGTTCAGGGAACTCGCTGAGGAGGTTCCATCCAAGATCCAGTGTGTGTTCGAAGGAACGATCCTCGAACTCATCTTGGCTTATGAACTCCTGCTCGAAGCGATCTGCAAACTTGAGGTACTTCTGGTCGCGATCAG
>CAYFTD010000056.1:0-3313 GCA_964345915.1 uncultured archaeon | reverse complement strand
CTGAAGCTGAAGTTGAAGCTGAAGTGGTGACTCAGTAGATTCAGATGCAGTTTGAGGTGGCCTAATCGCCACCTCTACACTCCTATTTTCGGTCGTGAATCTTGCAGTCGGTACGTTGTCAGTATTCTCTTCGTAATCGGCATGCTTTTCTTCTTAGGATTCGTTAGAATTGAAACAACAGGGCCGCGTTTGACTACGCTAGGGCATGAGAGTGTTATGATTTGGAAGAAGAGCTTGTTCCCAATAGCGTCTTTGAAGGACACGAGTTTACAGTCTGGTCTGTTGCCTTCACACCTGACAGTCGCTACGTCGTTTCAGGTGGCCAGGACGCCACCGTACGAATCTGGGACTTGCAGTCAGGCAGGCTGTTGCATACACTCACAGGACACAGAGGCGCGGTGTATGGAATCGCCACAATGTCTGACTCTAGTAGGGTAGTTTCAATCGCAGCCATGGATTTAGCAGTCAAGATATGGGATATCAATACCGGCTCACTGATCAGTGCTCTTGCCCCCAACTCAGCACACGTGAATGCTGTCACGGTGAGTCCAGACAGTCGCTACGTCATTACTGGAGGGGACGACGGGAGAGCACGCATCTGGGACATCGATAGCGGTGTGTTGCTACGAGTATTGAATCATCCGGAGAGCATTTACTCAATGGTGGTTTCACCCGATGGGCGTCACCTAGTTGTGGGGGCCAAGACAAAGCCAGCTTCTGATGACAAGGGTATGATATGGATCTGGGACTTCGAACTGGGCATACTACTCCATTCGCTTGATGGTCACGATGGACACGTGACTGCCCTCACTATGACCGCAGATGCAAGATATATCCTGTCAGGAGGCCAGGACGGGACCGTGAAGCTCTGGGATGTTGAAACTGGGACCCTGCTGTACTCCATGGCAGGCCACGAAGGACCGGTGTTGTCCGTCGTGATAACCCCAGACGGACGACACATCATTAGCGGGTCAAGTGACGATTCGTTGCGACTCTGGCAGCTTCATGGAGGAGTGTTCATTCATACGGTTGAGCATGAAGAGAACGTCCATGCAATTGCTGTGAGTTCTGATGCAAGGCACATCGTCACGGGCGACGTGGAGGGAGTCGTGAAGGTGTGGGACTTTCGGGTCGGCACTAGCTGGAGGGACGAATCCTCAGAACGCGCAGAAGAGAGGAAGGTCGAGCTAGACGCGTTTAGGACCGTTCAACTCAGAAAGGTCATCAATCGCTACGAGACCCTGCCGCTAGAACGTCTGAAGACACTGTTGCGCTTTGAGAGCATTGCAGAACTTGAAGACTGGTTGCTGGAGCTGCCCGAAGAAACTCCTGTCAGAGTAGACGGTGATTTGCTGATCGTAAGGAAGCAGATCTAGCCTCCAGTTCGGACCACTGACTGTTTCTGGAGATTGATGCTTGCTGTTTAGAATGAGTTAGGGTTCCGGCTTCAGCTCACAAAAGGAAAGTAGGTATTCGCGTGGTTATTCCCCGGAATCCGGCAACTCCGAATCCCTGGAGGGGAGATTGTATGTGTTCTGAAACCGGTCCCCTAAGTGCCACGGACTGGTTTTTGTAATAAAGGTAGGGATAGAGGAAAGATGCACTTCTCAGTCCTTCGCTGGAGGCGACGTCTTGGCATCAGTCACGAACCTCGTGTACTATGGCTACGAGTATCAGAGGTTCAAGATAGACGAAGAGTATGCAGATAACTACATGGATGAGTGGCACAAGGAGGAGGTCAAGCATGCGTGGCTGAAGCCTGTCATAATCGTCGTGGGCTGTGCCATGATGCTCGCGGGAGCATACGCCATGGTGATGTCTCCAATGGTCGCAGGTGCTACGGCCCTTGTTGCAGTACCAACGTTCATGTTTGGTTTGGACATGGTCACAGGCAACACCCTCGGGTTCTCAGTTCTCGATGAGGCATTGAAGGGTGCCCTATATGCTGGGTTCAGTGTCGCTGGACGTGATACCTCGTTCATAAAGGCGGGCCATCAATTCAGCTTCTTCCAGTTCACAAGTAGCTCTGCGGCCAATCTGGTACTCACTCAACTGACCTTCATGGCTGTGGGTGGTGTATTGAGTGGAGGAAACATGTTCCGACAAGTGCTGAGGCACTCTGTGGCAGAGGTCGGTGCGGAGGCCTCCGAAATAGTTCAGTCGGCGGTTTCCGGAGGCCTTAGGCAGGTTGTCTATCGCGAGCTTGCGGAAACGGCCAATGCATGGGCTCGTCTAGGAGGGTCCATAAGAAGCGGTTTGGCAATGCTTTCGGAAGGAGGCCACGTCATGAGCTTCTTGAAGAGCTACTTGGCTGAATCAATAAAACACCTCGGCCTTGGTGCGGCGTTTCTCTTTACACTGGGAGCAGTCGGTACCGTATTCGGAGATGGTGGCCTGTTCGCCGAACTAGCCCTTCAAGGTATAATCCTGACATCGGTCCTCTTGAGCATCAAGAGCACTCACTATCATGCCTACAACCCGACAAGCTGGCAGAATCTGCAGGAGGCTATAAGCAACAGGGTTTCTAGGAGCCGGCTTAGACCGCTATTTGCAGTACCCGGCATCAAGGGAATAGCAACACTGAAAGCAATGTTCTCCATAATGGGGGCGGCAGGTGGCGGTGCCGCCGCATCAATGCTGGCCCTTCAGATGGCACAGCATTCGTTCGAGGCTGCTGTAGTCATAGGCAGACTGATGACGTGAGAGCAAAATGAAAGCTGATGACCTTGTCAACAGAATTGGGCAGGTAGTCAAGACTCTGTTAGCTGCCCAACCCAGAACTGATGGTCGAGGAAGTGAGGGTGTGCCGCAAATGAAGGAGCTCTTGGTAGAATCGTTACTAGACCCTCCATCCTTCAATGACGAGCATATTCAGACACTCCGCTCATATGCAATTGACCTCCTCATCTCTGAAGAGTCTGGACCTTCTTGGGACCTTGTGCAGATCCTAGCAGTTGGAGGAGCAAAGGGATACGAAGCCGAGCTTGAGACGAGTGTTGACCTGACACCACACCCCACTGACCCCCTGCCTGACGGCTGGGAGAACTCTCCGTATATCAGGCTGTCTCTCCTTGACGAGATGGGAGTCCTCGAAGGCGGTGAACGGCCAATCTCATATGACTATGGCCGCCTCTATGTAAAGAACACGAAAGCAGGACGCAGCGGGACCTTGTACATCACAGACAGACGCGTCATTGTCGTGGGAGCGTACCATTCCCGGTGGAAGGCAACGGCAAACCACATCTACTACGAGGACTGGGAGGAAAGGCCTTACCTATCCTCTCTTGACTATGTGTACATTGACAAGCTGATG
>CAYFTD010000055.1:0-2507 GCA_964345915.1 uncultured archaeon | reverse complement strand
TCATAGTATTCGTCCAGCATCTTCTCGAATCTTTCTCGGTTTATCTTCTTGCCCTTGGCTATTGGCAATCCAAGGGGAGTTGGCTCCTTGAAGTAGCGTTCAGGAAGAGTGTCGTCCCTTCTTGAGAAGCCCTCTCTGATGTTGAACAATCTTTCAATCGTGTAGATTCTTTCACCCACAGTCATTAGATCATCTCTTGAGAATTTCATTCCAGTGGCATAATCGATTAGGGTTGTCCACTCCTCGAACTTCGGCGCATGTACCGCACAGAACACCGTCTGAAACTTGCAGAGGCCAAGAGAGTCAACAACTGCATAGAGAAGCTCCTGCCACCAGACCATGCGGCTCTTTCCCTCGTACGAAGTGTAATCGCTTGAAACAGGTGCTCCGTAAATCTCCTCAAGCAGTTCTTCGGGTAATCCATATAGATCGATTGCAGGACGACTTCTGAGGTGGTCTGCGCCTCTGGTCGATGTTGCTATGCCCAGAGCAAAGCTTGGTGTCGGTCTCTCGTCTGATTGGAGGTTGCCCATGCCTTTTATGTGAATGGCGTAGTACTCCGAATCCTTTCCGATCTTCTCAATGGCTGGCTTTATGCCCTCTGCAAGGATGTTTCCGAATCCCTCACGCTTTGCTATCTTATGGATCATGTCGATCAGAGCTTCGCTGCTTCCCCACTCAAGCCTCAGTCCACCCGTTGTCTTCTCATCGACTATTCCCTTCTCGTAGAGTTCCATAGCCCACGCTATCATGTTCCCCGTTTCAAGTGTGTCTAACCCATACATGTTGACCAGATGATTAGTGACGAGAACTGTTTCCAGGCTCGGGCAGTCTGGCATCGTTCCAAAGGCTCCCTGTGAGGTGTATTCAGGCCCCTCTCCGTAGAGTGGCCCGTTCGGTCCCCTTGGGAGGATGTATCTGTGGCGACATTGAACAGGACAAGCGTAGCATCCCGCCATTCCGACTGAATATTTGTCCATGTTCTCGCATTCCAGAACATCACCCTTCTCCATGAGGTTGTACTGGAAGTTTCTACAACGTATTAGCCCAGTCGTGTTTGTATTGCTGTAGATTATCATCGTGCCCCATCTCGACTGGGCCTTCGCCCACCTAGTATTCATGATCATGTCGTTCATTTCCTTGCAGTATTCCAGAAGCTTCTCAGGATAAGCGAACTCTAGATCCCTAGTTCCTCTGACAGCTATTGCTTTCAGATTCTTGGATCCCATTACGCAACCCATTCCAGTTCTTCCGGCGGAGTTCTTCATCCCATTCCTGACATTCGCGAACCTGACCAGATTCTCTCCGGCTATGCCTATCACCATGGATTGGATTTCATCGTCTCGATGAATCTCTCTGATACTCGTCTGTGTCTCGAAGGTGTCCTTTCTCCACAGTTGAGACGCATCTCTGATCTCAATTTCTCCATCGTGAATCCATAGATAAATTGGATTTTCCGCCCTTCCTTTTATCACCAGATGATCGAAACCTGCGAGCCTCAGTTCAGGGGCGAAGAATCCACCCATGTTTGAGTCGCCGACGGCGCCTGTTAAGGGGGACTTGGCGGCGATGTCGCATCTCCCGGAGCCAAGGGCAGGGATGCCGCAGAGCATTCCGGCACCGACGAGCAGGACGTTTTCCGGTCCGAGAGGATCGATGCTTGGTTTGACGTGACTGTACAGGAGATAAACGTCGATTCCTCTTCCACCAAGATATAGGCTGCGAATATCGGGTGGAATTTCTCTTGCAGCTATTTTTCTTTTTGACAGGTCTATGAAGGCTATCTTCTGCCTAAGCACTATTGCAGTTCTCCTATGCTCTGCCTCGAATCTTAGCTTGATCGGGCTGAGGCCAAGACACTCGATAAGTGATCTTGCAGTGTGGACAAGTGACCTCCTTAGCCTTGGACTCTATCGGAATTCTTCTCAGACAATTCAGGCATCGAACGGTTATCTTTTCCGTCACCAGCGTTCACCTCAAATGTGCGGTGCTGTCAATTCTATCAAAGTGAATTCTGTTCAACCACGCTTCTTTTTAGAAAGTCTAATCAACAGATCGAGAGCCTGCTTTTCCTCCTCTATGGGTTTTGTCTTCAGTAGGCCCGTTTCTTCAGCTTTTTGAAGGATTTCATCGCCTTTTTGGGTACGGGTGATAGTCAGAGTCCAGCCGGTTAGTCCTACCCCTCCAGCTGAGATGTCCGCGAGTTCGGCTGAGAAATCGCCACATATTGAGCAACTTTTGCGGGTGTACTGCTTTGCCTCTTTCAATGGAATGACCTTTACTTCACCTGATTTTGTTGTAACTAAGATCTTAGCCTTGATATTCATCTTGCCAATATCATTTGGAGCGATACCGAGTTCTTCTTGAATGTGTTTCTCAACAATTCCCTCGTAGCTGAAGCTTTCCGTGCACATGAGCCCTATCGCAAAATTCAGTCTCTCTGCATACTTCTTCAAAGGGAACATCTGAATCTTTCGTAGTGCTTGTAACTGACATGGAGTTCCAAC
>CAYFTD010000054.1:0-5952 GCA_964345915.1 uncultured archaeon | reverse complement strand
CCCAAAACACGTTATCCCGGACGGACTCGCTACAAGGGTCGAGTTCATGTAGCTCTGTCGCCCATGCCCTGGGCAATCTCCTGAGAAAAATGTCTGTTTAAAAGCGTTACCTTAGGACTTTGCAGTCCGTTCACAAATTGCGAGTGTCTAGGCTGCTATTTGTACCATGTCTTTGAGACCATTGACAATCACTTTGTATCCATCAAGGCGTTGTTTAGGATCAATGGCCACCATTCCATAGGTGGGAACTCCGAGAAGGTCCTCAACAGACCGAGGTTTCATTGACCCAGGAATATCCTGTTTGTTGGCTATCGCAATCACTTGTGCTCCACTCAGCTTGTCCTTATACTTGTGGAGTAATTGACGAGTCTTCAAGACAGCTTTTGGATTGCTCTCTGTGACCACGAGAACCATCTTGCTTCCTCTAAGGAAGCTGGCCCACATGAACTCAAAGTGAGATTGACCCCCCATCTCGAACAGTGTGACCTTCGTGGTGTCATCAATGGTGATCGTACCTACGTCACAACCGACAGTGGGCTGATAGTTCGCCTTAAGATCCTCAGTGTTGTCAGTGAGAAGCTTGATGAGTGTGGACTTGCCTGCATATCCGGAACCCATCAGGGCGACCTTGATGTATCGGGTCATGTTGCTTGACTCCAATGGTCAATACGTCAGTTGCGGTGCGCGAAGATATCAGCTGATGTATTTTCTAGGTAACACTGGCTATTGCCCCGGCGCCGGGTCCATGTACTACTTAAGACTACTGTAACAGCTCAGTGACGACGGCAGTTCGGCGCCCAATAGAAGGGCTTAACAATCAGGCGGCGACCATCAGCGAAGAGCTGATTAGATGTCCACTGTAGACCCCCATTTCATCGTTATTGAGAGAGGGGCTCTAAGCAAAGTGGATGACTTCTTGGAGGATTACCAGCGACCAGTATTCATCACTGATGATCTCCTTCATTCCGAGTACAGAAAGAGCGTTGAGAATCTCATGGGCCAGGAACAGACCTGGCTTCTTGTATCTGAGTATGAGAATGATGTACCTTCCAAGGTCCTTGATAGGGATGTAATACTTGGATTTGGAGGCGGCAGGAGTCTAGACACTGCCAAACTCTTGGCTAGAGACACAGGACTGCCTTGGATAGCAGTGCCAACAGCTGCCTCACATGATGGAATAGCCAGTGATGTTGCATCTGTAAGTCATGACGGATATAGGTACTCAGTGAAGTGTAAGAGTCCAATTGGAGTAATAGCAGATCTCTCCATAATAGAGAAAGCTCCACCGAAACTGAGGCTTGCTGGGATTGGGGACATCATTTCAAAGGCTTCCAGCCTAGCAGAATGGCGGCTTGCACATGAAGAGCGTAATGAGCCCTTTGAGAAGAGAGTCTATGCGTTAGTCGAGTCTGCCCTAGAGTCTGTTCTGAATAGTGAGAGTCTAGAAACCCTAGTCAGGGCAGAGATAGACGCAGGAAGGGCCATGAGTATATTTGGTAGTTCTAGGCCTTGCTCAGGTACAGAACACGCGATTTCTCATTCGATGGACAGGCAGTCCATCGAGCTCCATGGTCTTCAGGTTGCGTTTGCGACTCCGCTGTGTCTACACTACCTCCGTGAGGCAGGCTATACAGACTACCAAGCAGAGGACGTGCATAGATTTCTAATAGAGAGGAAGATGCCTGCAGGTCTTGAGGTCCTGGGTGTTTCAAGGGACCAGCTTCTCGACCATGTACATCATGCCCTTGCAATTATGAAGCGTAGAAACCGATATTCAGTTCTGGAACATCTTGAGGTTGAGGATCCAGACATCTTGAAGGCCCTGACGAAGCTTGGATATTCGGAGGACTGAGGCTTCCGAACTGAGGAGAACGGCCTAAGACACTTCGACAGTTTTAAAAGAAACTTGAGATTGGGCGGGTGAGAACGCATCCGGAGATGGGTGTGTCCGATTTGTATCAATACCAATGAAGTGCGAACAGAGGTAGAAAAATGCCAAAGCCGTCATTTGTAGAATGGGAAGCTACTGAGGAGCTTCAGAAGAAGGCCCTAGAGGCTCTAGAGATAGCTAAAGACACAGGCCGTATTAAGAAAGGAATAAACGAAACCACAAAGAGCATTGAGCGTGGACTTGCCCGCCTGGTGATTGTTGCAGAGGATGTGGAGCCCCCAGAGGTGATTATGTACCTCCCAGGTCTTTGCGACGACCGCAAAGCCCCCTACATCTTTGTACCCAATAAGAGAGATCTTGGGATTGCCGCGGGAATTGAGAGGCCCACTGCCGCAGTTGCTATTGTTGTCGAAGGGAAAGCAAAGGACCTGCTTACCGACGTTGTCGAGAAGATTGGTGCCCTACGTAAGTAACTCTTGGGTGATGGCTTTCAATGAGCAAGAAAGATGAAGAAACTGTAACTCCTGCAATACCAGCTGAAGTAATTCAGTTATTGGGAAGAACTGGAGTAACAGGAGAGATTACCCAGGTTCGTGTGAAGATACTGGATGGCAGGGACAAGGGACGAGTCCTCACACGCAACGTGAAGGGGCCGGTCAGAATGGGGGACATTCTCATTCTGCGTGAAACCGAGCGTGAGGCCCGCAAAATGAGGAGACGCTGACCATGGTAGGCACTCAGAAATGCGTCTTCTGTGGAAAAGACATCGAACCTGGTACTGGTTCGGCCTTTGTGCAGACAAAGGACGGTGCAGTGCTATGGTTCTGTTCTAACAAGTGCAAAGTGGCCCGACTGAAGCGTAAGATGAAGCCGAGAGCCACCAAGTGGACCACGGGCTTTGAGAAGGGCGGTAAGGCCCGATAACCCACTCTTGCTAGAAACTAGGATGGACTTGGGTGGTGCTTATTGTGCCACCAGAGGCCTCTATTGCTTCTCAACCTCTTCTTTTACGAAGTCAAAGACAGCCAGAGCTAGGGCGTTGATTTCACTCTCATCGACTCCTTCACTGTCCTTGCCAAAGAGATCTTCCAATGATTCTAGAACTTTAGGTGAGATATCTCCTGTTTCGATTGACAAACGCACTAGGTCACGAATCTCTCCGGTATGGTCGAGATCTGTTGAGGCATACTTCATGACATAGGATTGAGCAGCGCTCTCCGCATCGTCAGACTCAACCAATCCGCCCTCTTGGGTCCACAGTCTGATTTCAGTTGCTGCAGTTTCGGGGCCATCAGATGCATGTGCAATGTTGATTCCAGACCATACCCCATACTTACCACGGAGTGACTCAGGTGTCGCTTTCTGTACAAATGTGGCACCAAGGGCCTCCCGGACTCCCTGAATTACATTCTCGGCCTCAAGGATCATCACAAGAACTCTAGCCGATGTGATGAATTGGACTAGCCACGAGAAGAAAGGTTTCTCCTTGTGAACGTCGTAGTGTAGTTTGGCCAATGGCTCGGTGACCTTCATCTCCTTGAACGCCTTGACACGATAGCCGCGCTCCATGAGATCCTTGAGGACTAGGGCACCGATGGTTCTCCTAACTGCACCGTCAGGTTTGATTATTACGAGCGAGCGCTCCATGACTCTCACTTCTGGTACTTGTCTTCAGGTCGCGACGCTGGTCAGGGCTATTTTAGGCTTGTGACCGGGCACTTGAAACTGGCTGGCCCAAGCAATAGTTTCGTGAACTGTCACTGACTCAAGTCAGTGGCTTCCTGCTTCATCCCTTCCCTCCGGGACAGGTCCACAGGCACTTCCCTCGGTTCCCGAGGTGCGATGGGATTTAATCCTAATCGTTTGATGTTAAGGGCTGCATTGATGTCCCTGTCATGAATACCTCCACATGCCAAACATGTCCACTTACGATCTGACAGTGAGAGATCTTCGTTCTTGTTTCCACAGGCACTGCAAATCTTCGACGTCGGTTCAAAGCGTCCAATCTTCATGAATTTCACGCCGTTCCACTCACACTTGTACTCCAACATCCACAGGAACGACGACCATGCAGCATCGGATATGCTTCTAGAAAGATTACGATTCTTCAACATGCTAGAAACGCCTAAACACTCCACTATGATGCCTTGGTTCTCGGACACCAATCTTGTGGAAAGCTTATGTTGGAAGTTTCGACGTTGATTTCGAATCTTTTCGTGAAGTTTGGCAACTCGAAGTTTCGCATTCTTTCGGCTCGCTGAGCCTTTCTTTTTCCGACTGACTCTTCGTTGTAGAACCTTCAGTCTTCCGAGCGACTTCTTGAGGTGTTTTGGGTTCTCGATTCTTTCACCGGTTGACAATGTTGCATAGTTCAGAATGCCGAGGTCTAGACCAACAGTGTTTCCTTCATGAAGCAATGACTTCTCAGGCGGTTGAGCATCGCTTTCAACTACGATGCTGATGAAGAATGTTTCAATATTCGTCATTGTGACTACAGCACATTTGGCTTCTCCCCCAAACTGACGATGGAATATCGTCTTCACTCGTCCGATCTTGGGAATTTTCACGCACTTCTTTGATATTTCGACTCTGAAGAACTGAGGAATATCAAATGACTGAACTGGCCTCCTTCTCGACTTGTACCTTGGAAAACCAGGTGTTTCACCATTCTTCACTCTCCTGAGAAAATGCCTGAATGCAAGGTCTACTCGTCTAATTGCCTGTTGTAGCGACTGAGAGTAAGCCTCTCTGAGCCATGTTTCCTGTTTCTTGAGCACACATAACCTCTTATTCAGGTCGTACCAAGAGAGCGGCTTCTTCTTCTCTTGATAGGCTCTTGTTCGTAGTTCTAACGCCCAGTTGTACACAAACCTACAGGCGTTGATGTTCTTGCGGATCATCTCTTGTTGCCGCTGATTTGGATACAGGCGATACCTGTAGGTCCTCAACATAGAATGTAGTACATGACGAGTTCTTATATCCACAACGAGAACCGAGATGAGTCAGGCCAATCTTCGACCAAAACTCGTGACTTCGTTGGACAAACTTCATAAACATAGACACGTGCTCGGCTGCAAGTCTGCTTGTGATGTGTCACCTATGACCAAAGCTGAGTCAGGACCAAGTGCCAAGTTGCGGTCTCCCATTGTCACTGTGCTTGGTCACATCGACCACGGTAAGACGTCCCTTTTGGACAAAATGCGTGGTACTGCAGTTCAGGATCGAGAAGCTGCAGGAATAACTCAGCACATAGGCGCTTCATTCTTTCCAACGGAAACGATTCAGGCGATATGCGGCGATCTTCTTGAGAGCGTGAAGACTGAACTGACGATTGACGGTCTCTTGTTCATCGATACTCCCGGCCACGAGGCATACTTGAATCTCAGACGAAGGGGTGGGGCAATAGCAGACATTGCGATTCTTGTCGTAGACATCAATGAGGGTGCTCTGACACAGACGTATGAATCATTGAAGATACTTCAGTCTGGGAAGACTCCTTTCCTTGTGGCAGCAAACAAACTGGACAAGGTCCCAGGCTGGAGAGAGAAGTCTGACATGAATCTCTTCCAGGCAATCAAGGCACAGGGAACGAGCACTCAAACAGAAGTTGATCGACGTCTCTATGAGATTGTGGGTGCACTCTCAGCCAATGGCTTCGAATCGGAAAGGTTCGATAGAGTGGAAGACTTCTCAAAGTCTGTGGCCATAGTGCCCACTAGTGCAAAGACTGGGACCGGGATTCCTGAACTGCTCATGGTCTTGTCGGGTCTTACTCAGCAATACATGAAGGACCGGCTTCAGATATCAGATGGCCCAGCAAGAGGAGCGATACTAGAGGTCAGAGAGGAAACAGGTCTTGGAGTTACCTTGGATACCATCATCTATGAAGGAATTCTGAAGAAGACTGACACGATAGTAGTTGGTGGACTTGATGACGTGATTGTCGCAAAGATCAGGACTCTGTTACAGCCCAAGGAACTTGATGAGATTCGAGATCCAAAGGAGAAGTTCAACCCGGTTGAAGAGGTGCATGCAGCAGCAGGTGTGAAGATAGTAGCACC
>CAYFTD010000053.1:0-1703 GCA_964345915.1 uncultured archaeon | reverse complement strand
CTTGTGCCAGAAGCTAACTTGCTTTTCAATTCACATGTAGTTCGCAAGATGCTCTACTCTGCAATGGAGTTCTTGCCAGCATGAGAGCTAGCTAGCTTCTCATCCAAGTTAGCTAGACTGCATCATGGGGGGACTGAGTCTTTTATGCTTGGTTTTGATGTAGCGGTCTTGGACCTCCCTAACCGTATCCAATGATACACCTGTCGCTTTACTCACATCCTCGGGTTTCATCTTATAGTCGAAGAGCCCAACAAGTATCAGGTCTAGCTTATCATAATCTATAGGTATCTCATCTGTCGCCCTATGCCCTGGGTAGAGCTGCGGACTACTCGGTTTGCCGACGATCTTATCTGGAACCCCCAAGTATCCGGCGAGCTCTCTAACCTGCGTCTTGTACAGGTGCATATTCGGAAAGAAATCAGCAGCCCCATCGCCAAACTTTGTGAAGTACCCTATCAAGGTCTCACTCCTGTCGCTAGGCCCGGCCACCAAGTATCCGTTGACATTGGCATAGTAATACAACATCACCATGCGGATTCGGGCGAGGATATTCGCCTTAGGCAGCCTAGATCCAGGCGAGTCTCCAGCTATATTCAGAGCGTCCAAGAAGGCGTCTAATACGCCTTGAACATTAACAGTTTCGGCCTTTATTCCAAGCATCTCGGCAAGCGCCAGCGCGTCCTCAACATCATCTTTAGGAGTGAAATCCGTCGGCAATAGGACCCCTAGAACCTTGTCCTTACCTAAGGCATGGACACATAACGTGGCCGTGAGACTGCTATCCACCCCCCCGCTCAGGCCGACGACAACGCCGGAAGCGCCGGACGAGTCGACAACCTTCTTTATGAACTCAACAGAAGTCTTCTCAGCTTTTTCAAGATCGATCATCAATGAAAACTCATCCAGCTTCAACGCCACCACACCCATTCGAATATGCCTTCGAATATATAATGAAGGAAGAAACAAATAACTACCTATTCAGCCTTGAAGAAAGTTGCGCACGAAGGGATTGCTCCTCTTTTCCCGTCCGATCGTTGATGAGGGACCATGTCCAGGATAGACCTTCATGTCGTCGGGCAACTTCATCAGCCTATTCCTTATCGAACGGATGATCATCTCAGGAGAGGCACCCGGAAAGTCCGTCCTGCCGATTGAGCCTGCGAACAATGTATCACCAGTAAAGACAACATCCTTGCCGAGAATAGAGATGCTTCCTCTGCTGTGTCCTGGTGTGTGAATCACCTTGAAACTCAGCTCGCCTACATCAATTACGTCGCCTTCTTCGAGTAGCCGGTCGGCAGGAGGAGAAATCCAATTTGCCATTCCCACTCCCCCAGAGAGATTGATCCGCGAATCAGTCAGCATGGTTGCGTCTCCTCTGTGGATCAAGATGGGCACCCTCATCTTCTCCTTGACCAGGCCGTTACCGCATGTATGGTCAATGTGGCCATGCGTATTGACCACGCACTTTATCTCTAGACCGTTTTCTGAGACTTTCTCAAAGATGCGCTCCGACTCCACAGCGTCGAAGCCTGGATCGATCATTACAGCCTGTGCTGACTTTTCACATCCCACCACATAGCAGTTTGCCATCAGCAGTCCGACTGTATACGCTTTCACGATCAGCTCATCCAAATCCTTTTGAGAAATCTTGTGCCGAAGTTCTCGTCAAGCTTTGCGTTAACTTTAAGCAGGTTCGGAAC
>CAYFTD010000052.1:0-3290 GCA_964345915.1 uncultured archaeon | reverse complement strand
GAGATGAAGATACTTGTGCCAGGACCAGATGGAGTAGAGGTGATCAAGAAGGCACTGTCAGATGGACTCACCAAGAAGGAATCCAGAGACAAGTCTGACATTGAGATCTACACCCTTGGTTCACCGCGTTACAAGCTACGTATCACCAGTCCTGACTACAAGGAGGCAGAAGAACTACTGTCAGAGGTTCTCGGAACAGTCACTAAGACTGTGGAAGGTAAGAATGGAACAATAGACTTCGAGCGAAAATAGTGATTGGTCATGACTCGCCTCTTCAAGTGCACATCATGTGGACACTACACCCTTGAGAGTCGGGATTGTCCAAAGTGTGGGGGGTCTGTGATGACACCGCATCCTCCTAAGTACAGCCCTCAAGACCGGTATGGGGACTACCGTAGGAAGGCAAAGAAGAAAGCAAGACTACGTTCTGGGCAGGAATAAGCCACCCGAGAGATTCATGTGGCGACTGATAGGTTGACCAGTCGCCAAATCTGTGCTACATCAGTATAGCTGCACTTCAGCCCAGACTGTAGTCCAGTCTGAATCGAACGTCGGTTCGCCTGAGTTCACATTATTCCAGAACAACAGCCGAAGCTCATAGTTCATTCCGGGGTTGATGGCAATGTCCTGTGGACTGTTCTGGTCCAGTTCAAGGTAGAACTCAATCACATTGTCACCAGTGGCAAACTCGGTAGCGTTCAATTGACCCGAGTCCGCAACCCATGAACCGTCGAAAGCTACATGTCCGTCAAAGAACTCTTGTCCATTGTAGTTCACGAACCGCAGGTCGGATTCTTCAGGTGAGCCAGTTGGTGCTAGCTGAATCCCGAAGGAGTCTTCTCCCAAGGTATAGTTGTCCATGTGAATTCCATAGTAGACATGAGATGAACTGACACCCGTGTAGACTGTTGCCCTGTACCCGCCACCAAAGACCACTTCGTAGCTGCTCAGAGCCTTCTCGCTGTCTGAGAGAACACCGTCCATTTCGACTGCGTTTAGGTCTCCTAGACCAGATATCCAGTCGGCTGAGGTCCGGTTGAGGTACTGATAGTACATGGTATAGTCAATCTCGTAGATCTTGACAGTTCCGTAGGTAGAGCTGACGTAGGGGCCTATGAAAGCGCCGTGAAGATCAACGGGCATGTGAGCAAGCCACTCCTCGTCTTGGAGGTACACACGGTCCAGTTGGAGTCTGTCCTGTGTGAGACCCATCTGTACGGCCTCTTCCTCACTAATTGGTTCTCCGTAGACCATGAGCTTGTAGATTGTGGACTCATAGAACGCTTCAAGCGTGTATTCTTCCTCGACAACGTCCGGTGTCAAAGGATTGTCACCTAGGTACCAGGCATCGTCAATCAACTGGCTTCCGAACTTATCCTCAGCAATCCGGACCATCCACGGCCACTTGCCGTCGTCACCACCTAGTGCAGTTCGATGGCCATAGAACACTAGCACATGCGTGGCATCCCAAAGCTTGAAAGTCTTGAGTGATTCCGTCAGATTCAGTGCGGTCATTGCGTAGCCCATCAGGGCGATTTGTGTTCCATTCCACGTGGCATTATCCACTATCGTTAACGCATCTCCGGCGGAGTTTATCCAGTAGCCATAGTCCCACCAACTGGCAATGACTGCTGTATCAGGTAAGACGTCACGGATGTAGGTCATGGACGTCTGCCAGTCAGTGATGATTTGTCCTGAAGAGAGCGTGCCCGCAGCAAACTCAGGACTACCTGCGAAGTCTGTAACATACTGTGTACCCTGTATCACGTTCACTGAGAGTAGAAGCCCTAAGAATGCAAAGGCTGCGATTGCGTGTTCTGACGTCAGAGAGGAGCTCATCCGGAAGCGCCGCCTCTCAAACACCGACTTCTGGGTGACTACTTTGCCGAATGGAGATAGGATGCCATTCACTGCAACAGCTGACAGCACTGCAACACCTGGAGCCAGAATCAGGCTAAGGCGAATCATACTGCCTGCGAAGTAGACGGTCGTCAGTCCGTAAAGGAACATGAGATAGTCTTCATCTCGTCCGCGCCTAAACAGGAAGTACATGCCCAGAGGAAAGATGAACATGAGAAGGTTGAGAGTGTGATAAAAGCTACCCCAAGGAGTTGGGAGATGCTCCGCGACTGAGGCAAAGACACGTTGATCAAGACGGTAGAACGGATTGATTACTGTGAGAAACTTGCCACCAATGAGCACTATGGGATTGGAAGTGTAAGGGCTGATTGAGAGGTCTAGAGTGTTCGTGTATGCAAGGTAGGCTGCCACTCCAGCTACTGGTGTGACAAGACTCAGAAGAATTGGTTTCATATGAGGAGCAAGTGCAGTGACTGTAGCCTTCCGGTAGCTCTCAATCCTCTGCCAAATCTCATATCCTGCAAGCAATGCACCGATGCCTATCGGCGCCAGGATAGATAGCGAAGTCAGATTATCAAATCCGTTTCGTGGAACTAGACCTCCGATGAACATCCCAAGTGCTATGGTAATGAGATACGAGCTAAGCAATCGTCTACTGTAACGACCCGAAACTAGCATTAGAAAGGCAAAAAGTGCGAATAGATTGACAAGGAACTCTGCAGCACCCCATGATGCTTGGAGATACGCGAGTGCGAGGCCCGCTCCAACGCCGGAAAGCACTGATTCGCGTTTGAGACTTCTGATGAACAAGTACGTGGAGAGCACAATTGCAAAGACGCCTACACACTCGTTGTCATAGAAGCCTACTATTGTTCTCTGTATGAAAGCAGGAATAAACGCCAAGAATAGTGCGCTCAGAAGGCCCACCGTGTTGTTCGATATCTCTCGCCCGAGGAAGAAGACTGCAATAGTGGTCAGAGCGCCCATGAAGGCGGGCATGATTAGAGACACATACAGAATGTCAGCACCGATACCCAATCCGTTCAGGACGAAGTAGAAGAAAGCACTCGTAAAGGGTACTCCGATAAAGCTGCTTGTGGTCATGTCGCGTCCCCATGGGACCCATGTTGTTTCGTCAAACCATGTGAAAAATGCAGCATATCCATTGTCGACAACGTACTCTGTCACTTTCAGTTGGAACCAAGGGTCAAACGCCCGGACAACTGGCTGTGAGTTGAGGAGAGGCAACAGACGCAACACAAATGCCGCAAAGAATATGATGACAAGTGCTATGACTAGAATCACGGAGCCGCGCGATATCTTTGCCTTTGGCCTGCGGAAGACTTGTTTCAGGAATCTTCCAGCAGATCGCTTGAACCTATCGTATCTAGACATTTGGAGTGTTCTCTCCGTACTGACTCGAGGTCATC
>CAYFTD010000051.1:0-3953 GCA_964345915.1 uncultured archaeon | reverse complement strand
GGTCTTCGTGACGAGTCTGAACTGACCATGTAGTTCTGAAGCCCCTGTCGATTGGCACAGAGTCTGTACAAACTTCGTCTCTTAAAGCATGTGTGTCCTCCGAAAGCACATCCATGAAGCTGCTATGACTAGACACAAGGTGTGGGTCCGTCATCGTCACCTGACCGGTCTGGAAACGAAGAAGTGCCGCATATCTGACTTCGCTACGGCAAAGTATGAAGAATCGATGCTAGTCTATCGAATATTCCGCCAAAACACCGACCGAGCAACAATACTGAGTCCCGACGACTTATATACAAAATTGGGGATAGTTGGCGGCACAACTTCGCGAATAATACGTTTTTTGCGGGTTGACACAGGAGGTTAACTTCGTGGAAAGAAACCAAACAATCGCGATAGTGGTGATAATCGTTATTGTCGCGGGAGCAGCCGTTGGCTACTATATGTTTATTCTCCCGCCACCCGGCCCCACCGAGATGGTAATTGTCATGGGCACAACTGACTCAGTGGAGCTAAGTCTCGATATCGCCCAATCGTGGGACTACTTCGGCTGGGAGGTCATTGGATCTGTCAGTACAGGACTAGTCGATATAGATCCCGGCTCGGGAGGAAGTAATGCGGATATAATACCGTCTCTGGCAACAAGCTGGACACCGAGTGCGGGAGCAACAATATGGGACTTCGACCTTAGAGAGGGTGTACTCTTTGAGGATGGAAGAGAGTTCAACGCCACTGACGTAGTCTATACATTCGAGAGGAACTGCAACCTCACAGGTGACGGACTTTGGCGAACGGACGGACCACAGTACGGCATCGGCTATGCAGGTGATGGCGGTATCATTGACAATGTGACCGCTACGGGCGAGTTCTCCGTAAGGTTCGAACTCAACTTTGCCTTTGCGCCGTTCCTGCAATTGATGTCTGCAACGTCATCGTTCATTGTCGATCGAGCAAACGCGCCCAAGGCCACCCTAGTGGAATTCACTGCCGGTGATGCCCGCGGGAGCTACTCGGGAGGCCTCGGACCATTCCTCCTAGAAGAATGGGACAGAGTAGGCGGAACTGACCAGAGGGTCGTCCTTGTGAAGAATCCGGACTACTGGGATATAGCCAATACGCCCAAGGCGGACAAGATCATCATCCAGATGTACGCGTCTGATACAGCCTTGGCCTCCGCAATGACAGCTGGTGACATAGACATCGCATACAGACAGCTAACTTCATTGCAGATTGAGGCCTTCAGGGACAATCCAGATGTGCGTCTCTGGGAAGGCATTGGTGCTCAGATCCAATACATGATCTTCCAACAGGACATCTATCCCTACAATGAAACCCCAGTCAGGCAGGCTCTGACAGCCGCACTGAACAGGAGTCATGTCACCTCGACAGTCTTCCTTGACCAGTTCGTACCGCTGTACAGTATGATTCCCGACGGAATGGCATACCACAAGCCGACATTCGAGGTCTATGGAGAAGCGAACTACACCTTCACTCAGACCACGCTCGCAGCATATGGTTACAACTCAACCAACAAGCTGCAGGTTGAACTATGGTATGAGAGCTCAGGACACTACCCACAGAGTGCTGAGCAGGCGCTTGTCTATGAGGCCGACTTAGAGGCGAGTGGAGTCATTGACGTTTCCCTGAACAGTGCCGAATGGTCCACCTACAAGCAAAACAGGGATAATCATATAATGGAAGTGTACATCTACGGCTGGTATCCGGACTACGTAGATCCGGACAACTACATATTCTTGCCATTCGCAACGTGGCTCCAAATGGGCTACAACAGTTCGACTGGTACGGGTGCCATCCAAGCCGATTATCTCCTGCTAGGACGGAACTCCACAGATTCGCCTACAAGGCAGTTTGCATACGAAACTCTGCAGGACATGCAGGCTGTGGAGTGTTCTGTGGTTCCATTGTGGCAGAGCTCCACATACGCAGTGACCAAGCCCACCGTCCATGGTATTGTGCTTGACATCACTGTCGTCTGGCGCCACTGGCTCCTATACCTAGGTGAAGCAGCGACGACTGGACCATAAACACAATACATACTGAGAATGCAGGCTCTACGCCTGCTTCTCTCTCATTTTTCCCCTCCAATCTCTTGGAAGCTTGTCTAGCACATTTTATCCATGTGTGTGAGAGGATCGAAGCAAGGGCTACTTCGTAAAGGCCATAAGCCCTATACTGATTTCGAAGACCTTAAGTTGGCTTCGTCGTCAGGCACTGAGAGCAGTCCTTGTCTCTGAAGTACAAAAGGTGGTTCACTTGTCACTAAGGTCCTATGTCATCACACGCATACTAATGACGATTCCAATGATATTCCTTCTCCTTACAATCGTCTTCTTTATCGTCCGCATACTTCCGGGCGACCCAGCGGCGCTGCATTTCGAGAGAAACGTTACTCCGGAAGCCCTGGATGCATTTCGTGAGTTGCTGGGCATGAACAAGCCAATACATGAACAGTTCATTGATTACCTGGTTGGACTGCCCCAGGGGGACCTCGGACTATCAATGCAAGACTTTAGCCCAATAAGCTTTCACATCTCCAGAAGGTTTCCAGCAACACTTGAGTTGACTATCTACTCGATGCTCTTTGCAGTGCTCCTAGGAGTGGCCCTTGGAGTTCGAGCTTCGAAGAACTATGATACTGTCAAAGACTACACCATTAGGACATTTGGCATAGTGACATACGCAGTACCTGTGTTCTTTCTGGGCATGGTGCTCCAGTTCATCTTCTCAATATACCTTGGGTGGTTGCCTACTGGGACTCGCTTCTCTCCCCGGTACGAGCCACCAGCCGCAATTACCGGACTATACACCATCGATAGCATTCTAACGGGCAATCTAGGAGCACTCGTAATGTCGTTCAGATACTTGCTGTTGCCTGCAGTGACACTCGGAACAGTGCTCTGCGGCATCTTCATCAGACTGACACGGACAAACATGCTCGAAACTCTCAGGATGGACTTCGTTGTGGCCGCTGAGGCCAGAGGACTTTCAGACAGAACTGTGACATTCTCTTATGCTCTCAAAAATGCGTTTCTGCCTGTTATGACGATGATTGGTCTCCAATTCGCTGCCCTTTTGGCAGGGGCAATTCTAACTGAAACGACCTTCAGCTGGCCTGGACTTGGGACATATCTGGTCCAGAGAATCGCCCATCGCGATTATACAGCCATCCAAGGAACGGTAGTCTTCTTTGGAATCCTTGTGAGTCTAGTAACGCTGTTCGTTGACATACTCTATGCGTACCTGGATCCGCGTATCAGGCTATGAGGAGGACTCACTATGCAAGACGAGAAGATAGTAAGTGGGGCGGTCCTTCGAATCAGAAGTGCTCAGGAAACAATGAAGGATCGGTCAAGAGGATGGTGGGCAGGATTCATCCTCGTTGTCGGGGGATCGCTGTTCCTGATCATATCTTTGATTGGTTTAGCAGCGAATTCGGGCAGTGGAATTGGGATTCAGGTAGTCGAGATCACATTTCTGATTGGGTCTGCCATCTTGGTAGCTAGATGGTACGGACGCCAAGAACTACCTGAGGGTGTAGAGAGAGATCTCTTGACGAGAGTTCTGCCTTTCTTGCTCTTCGGAGTGATTGCGGTGGCTAGTCTACCGGTCATGATTGATCCTCTCGGTGGTCTTGATGTATATATGGCTCTCGTGGGCGGCGGTGCTCTGATGGGTCTTATGATGCTGATCCTTTATGATGGATATCCTGTGCTGAAGGACCGAGGTACTCCAGGCCTCATTACGATGGCCGGTTTCCTGATCGTCTTTGCAATCATATACATGACCTCGATAGCTTACTTGATTGTGCCATATGATCCTAGAACTCTAAACGTGGGCCCACTGTTGTCACCTCCTCGGTCGGGTTTTCCGCTTGGAACGACGTCGCTTGGTCAAGACCTACTAAGTCGAACTATTGCAGGAGGAGGAATCCC
>CAYFTD010000050.1:0-7319 GCA_964345915.1 uncultured archaeon | reverse complement strand
GTGCTAGGTTGTTAAGATTGCCTGCAAGCCCAGGCAAATACGTTTCAGGTTCTACCTTGGCCAGTTCCCTGGCCAGAGAAATCAACTCCCGGAACGCCTCTTCTGCCTCATATGGTCTGCTAGTAAACCTCAGTAATTCGCCATGATTGCCAAGGGATGAACAGAGAATGAGAGTGTCGCCATGCTTCCCATTACTGGCAATCTCTCTGGAGATTTCAAGAGCCTCAACCATTACATCCTCCGCTTCTGGGGTCTTACCTGCGTCGACTAGTGCAACACTGGCGCATTGTAGTGAGGCTATGATATCGTTCGTTGGGTTGTAAGATGCTGTAGGCTTGGATCTCTGAAAGAGTTCATACGCCTCTCTACAGGCCTCCTCGGCCTCTTCCAGTCTGTGAGCAGTAATCAGGAGCCAGGCGAGCAACGAAACGGCTTGTCCCATATCTTGGGAACGGAAACCCAGTGTCTTCTCATCCAGTCCTGTATAGATCTTGACAGACTCTTGGAGAGTTTCTAGTGACTCCGAAACTCTTGCGGTCCTCCAGAGTAGGCGTCCAAGATGGTGCAGAGTCCTTGCCTCATGTACCATGAGTTCGTCAGAGATTTCTTCCCCCAACTCTCGAAAGGTTTCAAGGGCGCTCAGAAGCTCGTCTTCCCCGTCTGCAAATCTATTCATCCATGTCAGAACGCCGCCTCTTAGCCCCTGTACGATTGCCTGACCCTCATTCGTATCGATTACAACTGCATCAAGAAATGCGAGAGCATCCGAGAGAGCGAGATTCCACATGAAGTCAAAGACAATAGAGCCCATTCTTGCCTCTGTATCCCTTTCTGCGGCCAGTGCTTGAACTGACAGGGCCAATCCTAATAGGGCGTAGTCCGACTCATTGGTCGAGGCCCTCTCGAGAAGTTGGGCCACCTCATCTGTCGATTCTTGAAGCCGTGGGCCAAGTTCGGCCACGATGAGCTCTCTCGCCAAGTCGTGTAGCACCCAGGTTCCGTCCCCCCTGTTTCTGACAAAGCTCAGGCGAATCAGCCTGTCCCATTGGTCCGTCCTCATCTTCGGCTTAACCACAGACATTGTTCTTCTATCGAAGAAGGGCATGAGACCGGCCTTCTCAGCCAGACCCAAGAGGTCATGGGCTTGACTGAACAGTCTTCTCCAGGTACTGAGTCGGACTTCCTCAAGGGTATCTGCACGCAGATCCTCCACATCACTGAGCGAAAGGCTGCCGGAATTCGCAAGGTCGCATATCGCACCTATCACAAAGGGGTTCCCACCGCTCACGCTGACGATTCTTCCCTGAAGCTCAGGGTCCTTAATCCGACGCTGCTCAAGGAGCTCGATGCAGCTCTCTCGGTCAAGCTCTGTGAGCTCGGACTCCTCAATCTCGAGCTCCTCACTTGTCTTGCTAGGTAAGGCTTGTCTGCTTGCCATGACTCCAACGCAGTTGGACAACGAACTCAAGAATACGTACCATAGCTCCGTCTCCGTGATCTCTCTGCCGCCATAGCGCCAACGACGTCTTTCGTTGTCAAAGTGCTCGGAATGATCCAGCAGGAATACAATGGGCTTCTCGGGGGCCTTACGGTTGTTCAAGTCTTCCAGCAGTGCATCAAGATACAAGAACTCCGCGTGTCTTGGTTCCTTCCAGAGTATTTCCAGTAACCGTTGGACATAGTCCTTGCCGAGACGGGTCTGTAGCCATTCTCCCAGATTGCCGTACCTTCCCTTGAGTTTCGGAGACACCGTCGCTCCGATAGCACCAATCGCACTGCCGATACTGGCTAGAGAACCGATGAATGGGATGGCCATCACGACTTCCTTAGCCCGTTCTCGACCCATTTCTTTGACAGGCTCTACTCCCTCCACAAACCGCTGTCTGATTTGCCAGAGAACGTCGAAACGCGGCAGATTCACACCGAGAAGAACTGCTCCCTTTGCAATCACGTTCAGGCGGTCGTAGAACTCGGTGTATTGCTCACAATCAAGACGAATGGTGTCTTCTATTGTGTTCTTCCAGTGGTCCAGAAGTGAGCTCTTGCCAATCCCCCCAATTCCACGTAGATGAAGGACAACACTTCGCTCTCTACAGCGCTCAAGTGCTTTATCCATCCAGTCAAGATGCTCCTCTCGATCGACAAAGACTCTCTCAGAGGGTTCGAAGTGTTCATACATACTCCAGACCCCAAATCACGCGATAGTGTTTACTGGAGGCGGTTTCACATAAGCTCGTCGGTAATGATGCTAGTATGCCGTATATCTAGTGTCCCGGTCACAGGCTACCACTTCTTTTGATGCTCTGAGGCCGCCGGCCCCACTATGATCCGTACTATCTCGTTTCACTTGGGACTCTTTGTTATTGTCCTTGCAACGATTGTCAGAACGAGCCCCATTAGAACCAATGAATGGGTGATGGCGTAGAATGCAATCAATAGTCCTGTCAGACCCATAGTAAGAAGTATCCACGTCAGCGTTACTATGAAACTTATCAAGCCGAAGCCGGCTGCCACGCCGATAATGATCTTTCCAGTCCCAACTCGGCGCGTAGTAAGAAGATACCCTCCAATGATTACTGCTATTCCACCGAGCCAAGAGATAAGCCCCAGTACGATCAGTATCAAATCGATTACCCAGAAGACAATTGCAGGTGCTGGGAATGAATGGAGAAGGATATACAGACCTACTAGGAGATCCCAAATAGCCCCAGAGTAGTTGGCAACTATCAGCATTGTCCCCCCCACTAGGCAGAGGACGAATGGGGTCTGATTCTGTTCGACCATTGCGTTCGCAGATAGAAGATTCAAACCCCCTTTTCTTTCCATTGTGAATGTAGATTATCGACCTTTCGTTGTGTCTTGATCTCGAAACACAATTCGGGTATTACTTGCCTGCTTCCTATCACTTCTCTTCACTGGCCTGTGACAAGTTAATGGAGTTGCTCAGAAGCAAGCCATTTATCATAGCCAGTGCGAACCAGTTGCCTCCTGGAGTGTCAGTATGTTCCTTACAACAGAGGAAGAGCAATTCCTGCAAGGAGAACAAGGCGGAGCAGTCCAATTGGCGATGGAGGTCCTAGTGAAGCTAGGGGAGATGTACGATGCAAATCGCATGATACAGATCGAGAATGTTCATGTTGATGCTTCAAGTTACTACGGAATCAAGGATGCAGGGTTGGAGTTCTGTGAGAGACTCGCAAGAGAGGGTGCTGCCTACAAAGTCCCCACAACACTCTGTATCTCATCCATTGACTTTGAGAAACATTCAGAGTTTGACGTTGCACAAGAGTGTGTGAAAAAGCAGCTGAGGATCGCCAAGGCTCATTTGAGCATGGGGGCGATTCCCAGTTGGACTTGTACTCCCTATCAGTGTGTTAGTTCAGTCCGATTTGGCCAGAATATCGCATGGGGGGAGTCAAACGCCATAGCTTTTGTCAACTCAGTGATAGGTGCTAGAACAATCAGATGTGCTGATTTTGTTGATATTTGCGCGGCTATTACGGGTTTGATGCCCAGATTTGGCCTCTATCTTGATAATGAGCGAAAAGGAAGTGTTCTTGTCAAGTTAGACGGCCTTGACACTCGTCAATTTACATCCGCCGACTATGCCGCGCTGGGTTACTATGTGGGAAGGGTGGCAGACTCCCGCGTTCCTGTCCTACAAGGTGTGTCAAAGTCCGTTTCAGTGGACCAACTGAAAGCATTCTCCGCTGCGGTGTCCACTTCCGGCTCAATTGGGCTATTTCACATGTGTGAAATCACGCCAGAGGCCAAGAACCTCAATGAAGCATTCGGCGGGGAGAAACCCTCAGAAACGCTAGTATTCGGGAAAGATGAACTCGGTGAGGTAAGGAATAGTCTTGCGACTCAAGATGGAGCAGATCCCGAGATTGCGATTCTTGGTTGCCCTCATTATTCGATTGAAGAACTCACAGAAACAGCACAGCTCCTCAAGAACAGGAGTGTATTAGCAGACAAACAGCTATGGATATTCACGAACAAGTGCGGTAAGCGGGCAGCAAAACAATCGGGAATCCTAGAGAGGATCAATGAGACTGGTGCAAAAGTCATTTGTGACACCTGTTTTCTTCTTTTCCCAACTGCGGCATGGGAATTAGGCTCAATTGCGACCGATTCTGCGAAAATGGCGCATTATGCCCCCGGACTAGGCGATTTCCGAGTTAGTTTCCTTGACAAATCACAGTGCATCGAGAGTATCACGAAATGAGAGTTGGTAGTGAGAGAGATGAGGACATCCCGAATTCGGTGTAACCCAATTCTGTCAGGTGTTGCGAGCGGCACTGCATTGGTGACCTCTCAGCCTATCTGCCTCTGGGGTGGACTCGATCCCAAGACTGGAATAATCACGGAAAGAGATCATGAACTGAAAGGCCAGAACGTTGCCGGAACCGTCTTTGTGTTTCCTACCGGAAAGGGCTCTAGTACGACTTCAGCCATTCTTTTGGAGTCTGTTAGATGTGGAACCGCGCCAGCGGCGATTGTGAACATGAAAACGGAGCCAATTCTTGTAATAGGAGCAATCATTGCCGAGAGACTCTATGATTGCATCATTCCCATCGTTGATACACCAGAAAGAGATCCAACCAAAGTCATCAAATCCGGAGATTGGATTGAGGTCAATGCCAGTGAAACCCAGGGATGGATACATCTTAGCACGTAATTGATTCCAGTTAAGTAATAAGATGCCAACACTACGAGGTCTCACAACGATGAAGCGCGCGTTGGTCCGACCTCCTTGTAGACTATTTAGTAGATGTATCTCTTCGCATCCTGAACGCCGTGATTTGAGCCTCCCGCTGGCGCGAAAGCAGCATGCTGAGTATTGTAAAGTCCTATCAGAACTAGGGTTAGAGGTAATCGTTCTTCCAGAGGATGAGATTCACCCGGACTCCTGCTTCGTTGAAGACACATCAGTGGTTGTGGGCAGTCGAGCGTTCATAACTCGCATGGCAGAAGAGAGTAGGAGAGGAGAAGAGAAGGAAGTCGTGAGAACACTCAAGCAATTCAAGAGCATAAGTTCAGCAAAGCCGCCGGCCACAATAGAGGGAGGAGACATCATTCATCTGGATGACCGGCTGATTAGCGGCATAACTCAACGTACAAACAAGGAAGGTGTTGACCAGATGACTGCGTGGCTCGACGTGAGCTCAGATCTTGTAGAGGACAAGTCTGTCATCCATCTCAAGAGTCACGTGACCTACATTGGAAGAAACACGATAATTGTCACTGAGCCTTTCTCTAATCATCCAGTGCTTCGGAGCTTCGCCAAGGTGGTGGTGCCTCATGAAGAACGCTATGCTGCAAACGCACTTGCCATTGGTGAAACAGTACTAATGTCAGCGGGACATCCACAGACTCATGCTATGGTGTCCGAACTGGGCTTTGAGGTCCAGTCATTGAGAATGAGTGAGTTTGAGAAGTGCGAGGGCGCTCTGACCTGCCTCTCGATTCTATTCTAGTCGTGCTCAGCTAGACGACATCTCGCAGGCGAGGGGCCCGCTCATCGCGTAAGCAGAGTCTTCAAGAAGGCCATTCCAGCGGATCTCAGAGGGATAATTGAAGTCCAGAAGCTCTCTGCATCTACCGATCCATCGCCAACAGGCCACGCCGTCGACCATTTCAAGTCTGTACAGATTCGCCCTTGTAGCATTGAAACGGACTTCAAGGAGTGTTCCCTGTGGTAAATCCTCAATCTCGGCGACCTCAAGGATCTCCCGGCTGGTGTTGTTCGCCTTGCCCCTTTGAGAGAGGTAATACCGAACGTCCTCGCCAGTGTCAGGGTTTCGTACAAGTATCGCAACATGTGGTCGTGCAATTGGATCCCACCAGCGGGGGAACGCAGGCCTTCTAATCAGTACGTGGTCATCTGGGATTCCAATATCTGGGCGCATCGTCTGCATGGTAATCCTCTCCGAGTAGTGAGTAGTTGAATCTGCATATAAGGGAGGATTGCACATTGGAGCACTCTGGAGCTTACTTTAGGAGCGCTCTTAGGCCATTTCAAAGCGTGTATCATCGCATGTTTCTGGCCAGCTGGAACACTGGCAACTAGAAGTAAAACGTCGAAATGTCAACGCTTAACAAACGGCCACGAGGCTCACATGGAACCTGAACAGTTTAATCCGAAACGCGAGTAGTCCTCTTGACCGGGTGAAACCTAAGATGGGATTCAATGTGGGTATAGTGGGAAAACCATCCTGTGGAAAGACCTCATTCACTAATGCGGCCTGTATGACGGACTTCAAGGTGGGAAGCTATCCGTTCACAACCATCAAGGCCAATGTTGGTGTGACTCATGTGCGAACAGCATGTGCATGCGGGGAGTTTGATGTTGAGGATAATCCACAGAACTCTATCTGTTTGGATGGCATTAGACTAGTACCCATCAAGCTGATTGACGTTGCAGGTCTGGTTCCCGGAGCACACGAGGGTAGGGGTATGGGAAACCAGTTCCTAGACGACCTCAGGCAGGCAGACGTGTTGATTCACATTGTCGATGCCAGCGGCGCTTTGGACTCTGAGGGACAGGAGGTTTCTGCAGGTAGCTACGATCCACTTGAGGACGTGAGATTTCTCGAAGAGGAGATTACAGAGTGGGTCATGTCGATACTTCAGAAGGACTGGCGAAGACTGACCGGGAGAGTGAGGGCTGAAGGTGCCAAGCTCGATGAGTTGCTTCTTGAGAAGCTATCCGGCCTCAAGATAAGAAGGAGTCACATTCTGAAAGCGATTCGTGACTCAGGGCTGAAGGCAGAAGCCGCAGACCAATGGACTGAGGAGGAAACCAGAGGTTTTGCATCAACCCTCTGGCGTGTAGCGAAACCAATTATCATTGCAGCGAACAAGATTGACAGGTCGGGAGCGGAGAAGAACCTCAAAAGAATGAAAGAGGCGTTCCCAGACTACTTGATAGTGCCAACAAGCGCCCTAGCCGAGAAAGTGCTCAAGGATCTGGAGAGCAAAGAGGTCATCAGGTATGTTCCTGGGGACGATGACTTTGACCTGCTTAAGCCAGATGACCTGAAGGAGGCTGAAGTTGCACAGCTCGACAAGCTGAAGGATCAGATTCTCAAAGCATATGGTGGAACGGGAGTTCAGGAGATTCTGAACAAGGCAGTCTTTGATTATCTGAAGATGATTACAGTCTACCCCGTTCACGATGCAAACTCTCTGACTGATGGGGATGGGAATGTCCTTCCTGACGTCTATTTGGTCCCTGACGGCACGACGGCCAAGGAGTTTGCAGGATATATCCACACAGATCTGATGGAGTCCTTCATCCATGCTATTGATGCACG
>CAYFTD010000049.1:0-2732 GCA_964345915.1 uncultured archaeon | reverse complement strand
CCATCAAACCAACTGATTGCACCACAGTTGGCATACCTCTGAGGAGTTATCATGCACACGTGAGTTGGAGCAAACGATTGGCAGAGAGAACAGCCGTAGAATGTATCCACGTCGGCATCACTTAGACCTCTGGCTCGTGCATCTCGCTCATTGTACCTATTGATGGCCTCATCATATCGTTCTGCAACCTTCTCGGGATCTGTCAAGAACGTGACCTGTATCTTCTCTATGATGTTCATCTCGCTCTTGAAGAGTCGAATCAGGACCTTCCCGAGGTGTTCCAAGGTGTTGAAGCCCTTGTCATAGGACCTTTTGCTGAGGCGAATCCAAATGTCGTATCTCTGGTTGAGGTGCATCATGCCTTCCACGAAGTTCACGTACTCGTGAATTCGTCGCTCGATCACACCTTCGAGATCTGGCTCGATGTCCTTCCCAGCCACTTCAACAAGGATGCCCAAGGGATGGTAACTTCCTGCTTCCATGTCCTTTAGATCTGGTCCAATAATCGTGACCTTCTCATCGTCTATCTGGTCCATCTCACGTGCCAGTGCGAACTCGAACTTCTTCTCCATCTTCGGTCCGCCGAGTTCGACAAACATGTCTTTGCCTCTTACTCGCTCGCCTTCGTATACAACGCCTACATCTACTGGAATATCTTCGAATGACATTCTATTTTCCTCCTCCTACAAGCTCAAGTATTTCATCGAGTGCATCGTGCCACTGTTTCTCCTTCATGTTCGGGAACGACCACTTAGCATGTGGTTGATAGTAGCGCCCCAGGGCAATAGCTGTCAGATGGGTCCCGAAGTTCATGACCGCAGACAGCAGTGTCCATTGCATATAGTACGGCATACCGAAAATCAGAACCATATCATGCGGGCCCTTGCCAGCAGGACCCTTCCATTCTGGATCCTGAAGATAGAACGCTGCCTCCATGGCACCCATAGACTTGGCACCGCTGAAGCCCTTCTCGATGAATGCCTTGATTGCACCCCCGGTGGCAATGACCGGCATCTTTCGGGCCTCTGCCAGGGCAATGGCGTAGTCAATCATGTCACCCTTGCGATGCTTCTCAGTGACCGCCTCTGAACCCACCACCAGAACAGGCTTCTTTGCCTTCCCAAGATCTCTCTTGATGACGCTTGCCTTTGTGAGAGCCTTGGCGGCGTCTGGCCCACAAATCTCACCAGTCTGCCATGGAACTGGCTTCATCACCACTACGTTCCACCTCCTATGATCTGCTCCTTCAAGAGCGTCGGGTCTGGAATCTTACGTTCCTTCCATTTGTTCTCCTTCATCTGGGCCAGTATCTTGTCCTTGAGCGTGATTGGGATGTCTGTTTCACGCCGGATGTATCGATGGACATCCTCGGGGAAGAATCCGTAGAACTTCTCATGAAGGTCAACGTAGTGGCTCAGCTTGATTGAACGACCCTTCCCAGTATCATTGGGGCGAAGACAGAGCTTGGCCGTCATGACCATGGCCTCCTCCTTGGTTTCTGCGGCGTAGAAGAGATGCTCAGGACCAGGCGCTATCTGGTCTCTGTCGCCAGTGCGAGCATCCCAGACTCTCCAGTCTTGCTCTCGATCGGCTCTTCCTAGGAGCATTCTCCTGTACTTGGATCCATGAGGACCAACAATCACTGGCACTCCCAACCTCCAGAATCCTGCGGCGATTGCTGCGGCCTTCTGAGACATAGCACCCCACGAAATACCGACAGCACCAACTCGATTGTAGATGTAGTCAGCAATCTCGGCGTAGTTAGCACGCAGGTTTCTCTTAGCGAATATGGCTGCAATCTTGATTGCAGCTCCAGCGATGTGCGAGTTGGCTACACAGGAGCCCACATTGACAACGCTTCCAGCGTCGAAGCTTCCATCTCTGCGCTCATATATCGACTGACCGTTCTCATCCTTGACCTGGCCCGCAGACATTGCTGCACAGCCAGATGTGACAATGATGAATCTTCGCTTGGCAAACTCCTCCGCCATATCGTGAACGTCTTGGCCTCCGCCGGGATAGTTGGCACAGCCCACATGGGCAATGACTCCCGGAATCTCGCCAAACACGATTGGCTGTCCGACTCTTCGGATCTCTGTGTCCTGCACTGCACCCCGGCCCGTTCGTACCATGAATCTCTCCTTTTCACAATCGGCCTCTGCTGCCTTTACCATCCAGCTGTGAAGTTCATAGTCATTAGGACAAGCCGACTCGCAGCGAGCACACCCAATGCAGTTATGATATACTTCGCGTAGCGGAGCGAAATTACCTGTCGCCGCAGCCAGTACAGCCTCCTGAACATTCTGGTCGTTTGGACAGGTTCTGACACACTCCATACACTTCTTGCAGTCCTCAGCAAGCTTCTGAATCTTCTTCTTGCTCGGAAGGAATCTCTTCTTGGCTCGGATTGGCTTGAGTGCAATAGCAACCCTTGCCGCAACCTCTCCCACTTTCTTGTGGTCATCTATGTAGGCTCCCGGAATCTTTCTGGAAACCATATCCTCAACAATTTCACTAACAGGGTCATCTGACCGATCAGGTAGACCCATGACAGCCTTGTCGCTTGTTGAGATCACAGGTGTCATTACCTTCTGAGCCTCACTGACCACGTCCGTCCTGACACATTGTTCATCAACAATAACCAAGTCCGCCTTCCCTGAGCGAATGAATCGCAATTGCCATGATATTGGTCCTACGACCTTGGCCTTTGGATCTCGTCGAGTGATGTCCCA
>CAYFTD010000048.1:0-13529 GCA_964345915.1 uncultured archaeon | reverse complement strand
AAGGGCACTTGGTCCTCGAAGACATAGCGCATCTCTTTCGCTACTTCGAGAAGATCATTTCGGAAGTCTGGATGCGCAATTGCTATGAGTGACAATACGCGTTCGCGTATCGTTCTTCCTCGCAGTATTGCTTGACCATATTCCGTGATGACGACCTCAACGTCGCCTCTTGTAGTGACTACTCCTGCGCCTTCACTCAGTCGTGGAACAATCCTTGACACCGTTCCGTCTAGCGCTGTGGACGGCATACAGATGATTGCCTTTCCGCCTTGAGACCGCGATGCACCTCGAATGAAGTCCACCTGGCCGCCGATTCCGCTGTAGAATCTGTGACCAATAGAATCTGAACAGACCTGACCTGTCAAGTCGACCTCAAGAGCAGAGTTAATCGCCACCATCTTGTAGTTCTGAGCGATGACATTTGGATCGTTGACGTAGGCTGTGTCCCTAAACTCGAACATGGGGTTATTGTCAACATAGTCGTAGAGCCTTCTCGTTCCCATTGCAAAGCTAGCTGTAACCTTGTTTCTATTGATACTCTTCCTGCTATTTGTGACAATACCACTCTCGATAAGGTCTATTATGCTGTCACCAAACCGTTCAGTGTGGATGCCCAAGTTTCCAACTCCAGAAGTCAATAGATTGCTGGCTACTGACTGTGGAAGCGCTCCTATCCCAAGTTCAATTGTAGATTCATTCTCTATCAGCCGGGCCACATAGCTGCCAATCAGATCACTCTTCTCGTCTACCTCAGCCGCCTCGAACTCCCTCAGCGGTTCGTTATGGCATACCAAGTAGTCGACATCACGCAGATGCATGAATGAGTCACCATGAGTGATGGGCATGCGTTCATTTACCTGGGCGATGACCAAGTCCGAACTCTCTGCAGCGCTCTTCGTGATATCAACGGAGATTCCAAGAGAACAGTAACCGTGTTCATCTGGCGGGCTCATTTGAATCAGGGCAACATCAAGAGGTATTCTCTTGGTTCTGAAAAAGACTGGAATATCAGAGAGGTGTGCTGGCGTGTAGTCGGCTCTTCCCTCGTAGACTGCTGTTCTGATGTTGTCAGAAACAAAGAAGCTGTTGTGTCTGAAGTGTTCCTGAAACTTCGGATCCGCTGAAGGGGTGTCTCCGAGCGTCAGGAGATGCACAATCTCATTGTCTGCCATTCGACTTGCGTTTCGTGCGAGCTCCTGCACTAAATGATAGGGCACTCCACAACCGGTTCCAAGAAAGATGCGAGTGCCTCTCTTGACTTTCTTGATGGCCTCTTCAGCAGTCAGTATCTTGTCCTTGTACTTATCTTTCCATTCTGAATCGGCCATCGCACGTTCCTCAGATTGCCAAATCGTGAGATTTCTCGTTCATATAGACGTTTCCTACCACATCTCAAGACTCTGTACGAATATCACTATACCGATGACTGTGTTTACAGTTTGAGCTTGAAGATATACTCGTCGTCCTCAACACTGAGATGACTCTCGACAATCTTTCCAGTTCTGTGAAGGAACCTAATCATCGCATGATTCCTAGGATGCACAAATGCGACAAACGTGCTGACACCCTTGCTCTTGGCAATCCGAATCAAGTGGTTGAGCATGAACGACCCTATACCCCTGCCATGAAACTCGTCTCGTACAAGCAAAGCGAACTCTGCCTCGTTAGTACTCCTATTCAATAGGTACCTCCCTGCTCCAATGATTCTCTCTGACTCTTCCTTATCGTCCGGGTGTATAACAGCTACAATTGATACATCTCTGTCAGCATCCACGTCATAGAAATCCTGGAGCGTACGACGTGGCAGACTCTTCAGTGGAGTCAAGAATCGGAAGTATATACTCTCTTCTGAGAGGCCGTAGAACAACTCTTTGATGCGGTCTGAGTCATCAGGTCGAGTCAACCTGAAATGGACGGTTGTGGGTCCGTCAGTGCCTTTGAACGTTTCATGAGCTTCATACTCGGTTGGAAAGTAGGTGCCCTTGACCTGAAATGGTACCTGGTCCTCAAACACGTAGTGCATCTTCTTTGCAGCCTCAAGCAAATCATTCCGGAAGTCAGGATGTGCGATTGCAATGAGTGCTAGTACTCTCTCTCTGATTGTCTTTCCGTGCAGTATTGCCAGCCCAAATTCGGTAATCACGACGTCAACGTCACCTCTGGTCGTGACTACTCCTGCACCTTCACTGAGCCGAGGTACAATCCTTGAAACTGCACCGTCCATTGCCGTCGACTGCATGCATATGATTGCCTTTCCTCCTGGCGACCTTTTTGCCCCTCGAATGAAGTCCACCTGGCCGCCGATTCCGCTATAGAACCTGTGACCTATCGAGTCTGCACATACCTGTCCTGTCAGGTCAATCTCAAGCGCAGAGTTGATAGCTATCATCTTCTTGTTCTGACCTATGACGTACGGGTCGTTGACGTAGGCTGCATCATGAAGGTGAAACATGGGATTATTGTCCACATAGTCGTAGAGTTTCTTTGTACCCATTGCGAAGCTGGCTATCACTTGACCCCGATGAATGCTCTTCTTCTTGTTCGTAACCACACCGCCCTCAACAAGCGGTATCAGGCTGTCGCTGAACATCTCCGTGTGGATGCCCAAGTCTCGAACTCCTGTTTCCTGAAGGTTGTTGCAGACAGCTTGCGGTAAGGCACCAATCCCAAGCTCCAGAGTAGACTCGTTCTCTATGAGTCTTGCAACGTATGATCCAATCATGTCTATGGTCTCGTCCCCTTCTGGGGGCTGAAACTCCCGAAGTGGTTCATCATAGGGGACCAGAAAGTCAATCTCTCTGACATCGACGAAGGAGTTCCCATGCGTTATTGGCATTCTATCATTGACCTGGGCAATCACAAGGTCTGCACTCTCAGCCGCCGACTTAGTTATGTCAACCGAGATTCCTAGGGAACAGTACCCATGCTCATCAGGTGGGCTCACCTGTATCATGGCCACATCCAATGGCATTCTCCTACTTCTAAAGAGACCAGGAATGTCTGAGAGCATGATTGGAGAGTAGTCGGCTCTTCCCTCCGACACTGCATCACGGATGTTGTCTGAAACAAAGAACGTATTGTGCCTAAACTGGGCCTGGAACTTCGAATCAGCCGACGGAGTATCACCAAGCGTGAGCAGGTGAACTATCTCATTGTCTGACATCTGGCCTGCGTGGGCAGCAAGTTCATGAACTAGATGCTTCGGGACTCCGCATCCAGTTCCCAAGAAGATGCGCGCACCTCTCTTGATCTTCTTGATGGCATCCTTGGCTACCAGTATCTTCTCCTTGTACCTCTCGTTCCATTCAGCTACGGCCATTGTGATTCCTCAGCCCAACCAGCTGAATCCGAATCTGCTTCCATATAGGCGTTTTCAAACTGACACAAGGGCGGCCACGAGCTATCATAGAAGAAACCTTATCAGTAGGGGAGAGCGCGCCCCGGCACAAGACTTGACAATCCCTCAGGTGAATTACTTTATGTCTGAAGAGAAGGTCGGAAACCGGAATCTTGTCATTGTCGGTGCTATCGTCGTTCAGCTCTGTCTGGGCTCAATCTACGCCTGGTCATTCTTCCAGACTGCCTTGAGAGGTGGTGCTTACACCTGGTCTGCTTTCTTCACACAGCTACCGTTTGCGGCCGGTCTGGCTTCATTTGCCCTTTTCATGATTCTTGCAGGAAGATGGCAGGACCGTGCTGGTCCTCGAAGAGTCGCCACAATTGGTGGGGTTCTTCTCGGTCTAGGCTACATCCTCGCATTTCTGGTTGACATCGTTGCAGCTGGGAATGAGCTAATTGGAACTCTCTGGCTTGTATTAACCTACGGTATTATTGGTGGTGCCGGGATTGGTTTTGCCTATGTCTGTCCGATTGCCGCGCTTGTGAAATGGTTCCCTGAAAGAAAGGGAGCAATCACTGGAATCGCAGTAGCTGGATTTGGCGCCGGAGCCCTAGTCTTTGGTTACGTAGAGCAGTTTCTGTTGGGCATGTTCAATGTCCCCACAGTTCTGCAAATTGGCACACCATTCCTAGTCTTGGGCATCACGTATCTCGTCTTGGTTGTTCTTGGTTCCCAAGTGCTCACGAACCCACCGGAAGGTTGGGTGCCAGCTGGCTACGTACCACCCGTAACAACCGCTGATGGCAAGGGAGTGGATATCCTACCAGGTCAGATGATACGAACCTCAAGCTTCTGGCTTCTCTGGCTCATGTTTGTCTTCGCAGCGACTGCAGGACTGATGACTCTGGGCAATGTCAAGTCCGCTGCTCTAATCATTGATCCCTTGGCTGATGCTGTCATCATCGTTGGTGTCATGAGCATTCTGAATGCAGCGGGTCGAATTGTCTGGGGAGCAACTTCTGACAAGCTAGGGCGCGAGAATACAATGATACTGATGTTCTTTGTCCTCTCACTTGCGATGTTTACGTTCGCATGGATGTCAACCATCACGATTAGTTGGCTTGCAGTGATGGGAATTGCATCACTGATCGGCTTCTGTTTTGGTGGCAACTTTGCACTTTTCCCATCTGCCACTGCAGACTTCTTCGGTAGCAAGAACGTTGGGAAGAACTATGGAGTGATGTTTACAGCCTATGGTATTGCGGGCATCACTGGAGCCTTTGTTGCGGGTCCGATTGTTGATGCCACTGGGTCGTACTTCATGGCTTTCGTTGTCACCGGTGTCCTTGCGATTATCGCTGTGATATTCACAGTCATTCTGAAGTCCATGCGCAGAAACGTGTAGAAACAAGAACTCGGTCAGAGGCCACAGACAATCTGTCTTTGACCTCTCTTCGTCCTTTTCTGCAAGTCTTCCTATTCTTCTTCTTGATCTGAAATTGGCACTATTGGACAAGCTTCATAAGGAGACGCCTTCGCGCCGTCGACCAAAGCATCGATGCTTATGGTGACAAGTCCCATGTCTGATGAAAAGAAGATCACAGTCACGAGCCAGGAGGAGAGACGATTCGCACCCCCAAAGAGTTTCGTCGACAAGGCCTACATCAAGAGTCATGATGAGAGGATGAAACTCTGGAAGGAGTCTGTCGAGAATCCCGACGAGTTCTGGCTCAAAATCACAAAGGAAATGATCCATTGGAAGAAGGAGCCTACTAAGGGGTTCGATTTCAAGGACAAGAAGAAGATTCTCTTCACCTGGTTCGAGGATGGCATCACTAACATGGCCTACAACTGTCTTGACAAGCACGTCGAGGCCGGTAAGGGTGATCAGCTGGCCCTTCTCTGGCAGGGCGACCCGCTTGATGAGTCCAAGACCTACACCTACACGGAGCTACTCAGTGAGGTCAACAAGGCCGCCAATGTTCTGAAGAATCTCGGTGTGAAGAGGGGCGACAGGATCACGATGTATATGCCCATGATCCCTGAACTCGCCATTATCATGCTGGCCAGCGTCAGAATCGGCGCAATTCACAGCATAGTCTTCGGTGGCTTTACTGCGGACTCTCTAAAGGACAGAATCCTCGACTGTGAGGGCAAAGTTCTGGTCACGGCTGATGGTTACTATCGTAACGGCAAGATAGTCCCCCAGAAGAAGAACGCTGACAGAGCACTTGAAGAAACCCCGATTGTCGAGAAGGTCCTTGTGGTTCAGAGAATGGACATGGAAGACACTCCCTGGACCGAAGGCAGAGACGTCTGGTATCACGAGGAGTATGCGAAGGTCGATGACAAGTGTGAGCCCGAATGGTTGAACGCAGAGGAACCACTCTTCATCCTCTACACCTCAGGCTCCACTGGAAAACCAAAGGGAGTCCTTCATACTACTGGAGGATACATGACCTACACGACTTACACGTTCAAGACCATCTTCGACTGGCATCCGGGCGACATCTACTGGTGCACCGCTGACATCGGCTGGATCACTGGACACTCCTACATTGTCTATGGTCCCTTGTCAGCTGGAGCCACCACAATGATGTTCGAGGGCACCCCGACATACCCTGAGAACGACCGGTTCTGGTTAGAGGTGGAGCGTTGGAAGGTCACACAGTTCTACACTGCTCCTACCGCCATCAGGGCTCTGATGCGATTCGGTGACGAGCCTGTGAAGAAGCACGACCTCTCATCGTTGAACCTGCTCGGCACTGTGGGCGAGCCTATCAACCCCAAAGCGTGGATGTGGTATCACGAAGTCGTGGGGAATGAGAACTGCCCCGTGGTGGATAGTTACTGGCAGACAGAAACAGGAGGCATAGTAATATCCCCACTGCCAGGAGCCACAGACACAATCCCCGGTAGTTGTACGTTCCCTTTCTTCGGGATTGACCCAATCATTGTTGACGAAGCAGGAACCCCAGTCGGTCCAAATGAAGGTGGATATCTCTGTATTCGCAAACCATGGCCGGGACTCATGCGTACGGTGTGGGGCGACCACGAGAGATTCGTGAATACATACTTTGTCCAGTACAAAGACCCGGATACAGGCCTCCCTATGTATATGACCGGCGATGGTTCCCGTTACAATGACGACGGATACTTCTTCGTGATGGGGAGGATAGATGACGTCTTGAAGGTTTCAGGTCATCGTTTGGGAACTGCGGAGATTGAATCTGCATTGGTGAAACATCCGGCAGTCTCCGAATGTGCTGTCGTAGGCTTTCCGCATGACATCAAGGGCGAAGATATCTACGTGTTCGCTACGCTGAGGGTTGGTGTGGAGAAAACCGATGAACTGTCACAAGAGTTGCGTCTGCACGTCCGTCGTGAGATTGGCCCAATCGCTACTCCTGCGAAGATTCAATTTGCAGACGCACTCCCAAAGACGAGGTCAGGTAAGATAATGCGGCGGATTCTAAAGCGGATTGCCGCCGGTCAGATAGATGACATTGGGGACACAACCACACTCGCGGACCCTACTGTAGTGGAAACCCTCATCAAGGAGAGGCTGTAGGACTAACATTCAATGGGCGGGCTCAGTCCCGTCCTTCAACCTCTTTTCTTAGATTTACATAGAAACAAAGCCGTCAAACATCATTTTGTGCAGATATCTAAGGGTTTAATAGCCTAGAACACTTAACTATAGTTTAGCCGTCTGAGAAAGATGGTTCACATAGGTGTCTGGGCTCAACGTGTTGAGCAAAGCCATAAACTCAATCAGAAGTTGGCTGAGCGTTAAGACACGAAGGGCAGATTGGAAATTGATATTGTGAGCAACGAAGTATCGATTCGACGATATCAGTCGCGAAAAAGAACACAATGTCGATTGGGGAAAATCGAAACCCTTTGCGAACCTATCTCAGATGGCTATCTTGCGTTTTAGGAGTATGGTCGAGTGACTGAGAAATCAGCTGACCAGGTTCTGACTCTTTAGAGTCATTACTTCTTTCAATCACTGAAGCGGGGAAGGAATCTGCCTGTGTGTTTCATGTACTCCAAGTATTCGTTTCCAAACTGATCAATCAGAATCTCTTCTTCTCTCCTAGCTATCCAATAGAAGGGAATCGCAACGAAAATTGCTGATAGGATGAGCAGCAGGTTCGACGTGATTAGTGAAACGGACAGGGAAAACAGAATGAAGGTCGTGTACATTGGATGACGAACTCTACTGTAGGGTCCCTCGGTTATTAACTCGTGCTGCTCTTGAATCTCCCACTTTGCTGAGTACTGTCTTCCTAGAGAACGATGAATCCATACAATGAGAGCTATACCGAACACAGCCAACCCTACTCCAAGCCAGCGAACAAATGAAGGCAGAGGCAGGTGAAACACCATTATCCATTGAGGGACAACAATGTAGAAACCAATAGAGGCAAAGTACCCAAGAATAGCAAGACTGAGTACAACTACGGCCTTGGTCCTTTGACTATACTCCTTCTCGCTAGTTCTCCCAAGAGTCTGACTCCTGTAATAGACTCTGACTCCTGCAAAGACAACATAGGTGACAATGAACACGATCCTGAACAACATTTCATCATCCATGGACGCACACCTCATTATGTTAGGTGTCCAACAGCATAAAAACATACCCCAGGGTCAGTTTTAATCCTCTTGGGTCAGTTTATATACGAGAATGTACAAGGATGTCTGTGAATCATCATGCCCAAAGTCGTACCTGAGTACAAGGAAGAGGCAAAGAGGAGAATAATGCAACACGCGACAAAGCTATTCTCTGAGAGAGGGTTTTCCAGAACAAGAATGATCGACATAGCAGAGAGTATGGGTGTGAGCAAAGGAGCAATCTATCAGTATTTCAGAAGCAAACGGGATCTTCTCATGTCAGCGCTTCAAACACACATAGATTCTAGGGGGAGAGAGGTGAGAAAGGTCTTAGACTCTGAAAGCATCACCGCCATATCTACTGGGGAGTTCTTCGATAGGATGTTAGCAATGCGAATGGGTTCACTTGCCCTTAGTCTAGACCTTCTGAGTGATGCTGCTGCGAACAGATCAGCCTTGCAGTGGATTAGGGGGAATTACGAGCTGTGGGTAGAAGGTGTTTCCGACATGATTGACGGTTTCAAGGCTAGTGGAGTCATCAAGAAGAACGTTGATTCAAACTCCTTAGCCAGAGGAATCTTGGCTCTACGTGATGGTCTATACAGCACACTGGATTTAGGAAGCGACAAATCAAAAGCTCGAACTGCTTGGGTCACTGTGATGAGTTCTCTAATGAAGGAGGTTCTTGAAGAGCCGGAAACGGCCTGACTAGAGGACAGGGTATACGAGCGTTTCTTCAGTCTTCCATTCAACAAGTCATGTACAAGTCAGACCTCTCAGGCGAGTGCCATTGGATAGCAATTTAAGACTGAGAAACGGAATAGTGGCGATAGCATGATAGAAATCAAGCCCTCCTTATGCACAGAATGCCGAATCTGCATGACCATTTGTTCTTGGACTCACTATAGCGAATACAATGTCAAACGTGCTCGCATAACAGTCGAAGCTGAATGGCCGAAGTTGCCGCCGATTGGAGTGTGTCAAGCCTGTGAGGGTCATGAATGTGTGCAGGCCTGCTCTCAAAATGCCTTGGCCTGGGAGAGTTGGATTCTGCTGGATAAAGAGAGTTGTAACTCATGCAGAGAATGCATCGAAGCATGTCCGGTTGACGGTATCACCATGGATCCAATCACCAATCTGCCGCTAATATGCGATACATGCGAAGGTGGCTTTCAGTGCGTGACGTGGTGCCCCACCCAAGCTTTGCTAAAGGATGTATGACAATGGAAGACTGGCGTGGCTACATCGGGAAGATCCTAGACATTGATTCTAACAGTGGTACCGCCACCGAACTAGAGCTTGATAGGGGCCTGGCCGAAGGCTATTTGGGCGGCAAAGGCTTTGGCGCAAAGATCCTGTTTGAGCAATTGCCACCCCAATGTGACCCTCTCTCACCTGAGAATATCCTGGTCTTTGCTACAGGACCGCTTACAGGGACGTTTGCACCTGCCAGCGGGCGATTTGAGGTCTGCACGAAGAGCCCTGTAACAGGCCTCTGGCTAGACTCCAATTGTGGCGGTTTCTTTGGACCAGAACTGAAACAGGCCGGATATGATAGCATCATTCTTCGGGGACGAGCGTCACATCCTGTAATGCTTGTCATTGAAGACGCTTCCACAGACATTAGAGATGCCACCAAACTCTGGGGCAAGGATGCCCTGACAACCCATCAGTGGATAAAGGATGAACTCGGAGGGGAGTTTCGGGTTGCTTGTATTGGACCAGCTGGAGAAGAGGGGGTGAGGTATGCGTCCATAATATCCGAATACCGTGCCTTAGGTAGAGGTGGGGCCGGAGCCGTGATGGGCTCCAAGAATATCAAGGCCATTGCAGTTAGGGGCACAAAGAGCATCTCCGTGCATGATCACACTCGATTCATGAAGACCTGTCGTGAAGCTTTCAATGAGCTGGCCATCCATCCCGACACTGGAGGAGGTCGTCAGAAATACGGTACCAATGTGATCCTATCATTGACAGAAGAAGTCGGGATTCATCCTGTGCGGAACTTCCAGAAGGGACAGTTTGAAGGTGCTGAGAAAGTCAATGAGCACACTATTGTTGACTTGTATGTCCGGAATAGGGCCTGTTTTGGCTGTCCGATCTATTGCAGCAAAATCGCTGAAGTGAAGGATGGAACGTACAAAGGCAGTTTTACTGAAGGACCAGAATACGAGAACGTCTGGGCCTTTGGAGCCAATTGCGAAAATGCTGATTTGGGAGCCATTGTCCAAGCCGAGTATCTCTGCGACTACTATGGTCTAGACGGGATCTCAACAGGTGGTGTCATTGCTTTCCTAATGGAATGCGTTGAGAAGGGCGTACTCTCTGAGTCTGACATCGGATTCTCTCTGGACTTTGGCAATGCTGAATCAATCATAAAGGCCATTCACCTGATTGGAAAGAGAGAGGGCCCTGGAATGCTCTGGGGCGAAGGTGTTAAACGGATGGCAGAGAAGCTCGAGGGTGCACAGGACTTGGCCATGCATGTGAAGGGACTGGAACTTCCGGCATATGATCCAAGAGGCTCCACAGGCATGGCTCTTGCGTACGCAACCAGTGATCGTGGTGGCTGTCATCTTCGTTCTTGGCCAATTGGTGAGGAGCTACTTGCTACTGAGAATCGACTAGATCTGGTGTCTATAGAGCTAAAACCCGAACTGGTTAAGACACAACAGGACCTCTTCTGCTTAGTCAACTCCACCGGGATGTGTCTCTTCGCGACCTTTGCACTAAATTTGAAACAAATCACCGCCTTCCTTCATGAGGCTACAGGAATAGAAACGTTTGCATCATCCGCTGAACTGCTAAAGATAGGTGAACGTATCAACAACCTTGTCAGGCTCTTCAACATCAGGGAGGGACTTACCAGAGAGCTTGACACGCTACCTAGACGGTTCTTTGAAGAGCCCCTTGGAGAAGGTCCAATTAGAGATCAAGTGGTCGATTTGGAGCTATTGATGGAAGAATACTACATGGTACGAGGGTGGGATTCAGATGGGGTCCCAACCAAGGAGAAGTTGAAGGAACTCACCATTGAGCAATAGCAGTCTTGCGTTTGGTATTGCTGCGATGAGTCTAGACGGCTCAAGTCAAGCACCACAGTTGAATAAGCTACTTTCAAATAACACACAGGATTGATATCCCCTAATCATACAATGCTGACATTTACGCAAGATTGAGGTCTTATCATGTTCAAGCCCGAAGGCGTCTATGTGGCGATGCTCACACCGTTCAATGAAGACGGTTCCCTTAATGAGGCGGAATTACGGAAGATTGTGGACTTTCTGATTGAATCTGGAGTACACGGGCTCTTTCCCATCAGCTCTGTTGGAGAATCTATCCACCTGTCCACAGACGAGAAGATTCGGATGATGGAAGTCATTGTGAGTCAGAACAAGGGACGAATTCGAATTACACCGGGTGTTGGCAGCAGCTATCCAGCTGAGTCAATTCATCTTGCTCAAAAGGCCAAAGAGATAGGCTGCGATGGAGTCGTTGTAGCACCACCCTACTTCTTTCAGCTGTCTCAAGAAAACATCGAGAAATATTACGAAACCATCTCGGACGCTATTGATCTGCCCATTATTCTCTACAATATCCCACTCTTCACTCAACCCCTGAACTATGATGTTGTTAAGCGCCTTTCAAGAAGAGAGAATGTTGTGGCGATGAAGGACAGCAGCGGAAGTATGGTCGACTTCATGCACTTCATGGATAAGATTAGAGTCATCGGAGAGGACTTGAACATCCTAGCTGGCAGAGAAGAAACGCTCTTTCCTACCCTAGTGGTCGGCGGCAAGGGGTGCATGACAGGCACAGCCGGGATTTTACCTGAGAAGATGCTGGGCATCTATGAGGCGTGGAGAGCAGGAGATTACGAGCGAGCCCTCGACCTACAATACTCAATCCTGCTCGCTGTTCGGACGATGTTCTCTATTACATTTCCATTGGGCTTCAAAGTTGCGATGGAGATGAGAGGTTTTCAAATGGGGCCACCCAAGCAACCCCTCTCAGACGCAGAGCGCTTCAAGTTCAATACAACCAAGGTCCGAATCCAGAAGATCATGAAGCCCATCTTGGAGAAACTCGACAGGGCTTAGTGTCATTTGGTATAGCTGACTAACTGGAGGATTTCGACACACAGATGCAAACCTGTATATACAAACAAGGCATTAACAATAGTCAAGTCAGACTCAGGAGTTATGTCCAATGGATGACATTGAGGAATTCTCAGGCTTTCCGAAGGAGGCTCTAAATTTCTTCGGAGAGCTGAAGGAGAATAACTATAGAAACTGGTTCCACGAGAGAAAGAGCGACTATCAGGAGTATGTTCTGAAGCCCGCCCAAGCTTTCGTTGTAGCTCTTGGCGAACGCCTAACAGCTATCTCTGACAGCCTCGCCTATGACACCAGGACAAACGGAAAAGGATCCATATTGCGAATCTACCGCGATATTCGGTTCAGCAAGGATAAGTCACCCTATCATACTAGGCTCAGAATCCGGTTCAATGAGGATCTTGGAGAATGGAAGACTCAACCAGGCTTCTTCTTCGCAATGGATGAAACTGGTGGGAGGCTTATGGGAGGGATGCACATGTTTCCCAAGCCGTTTCTTGAGAGGTATAGGCAAGCAGTTCTCGATGATCGAGCTGGTCCCCTTCTGGCAGAGGCTATTGATGGGGTCAAGGGTCTACGTGGATATGCCGTTGGAGGCGAACACTACAAGCGAGTTCCTAGAGGATTTGATCCGAATCATCCTCGGGCAGACCTTCTTCGCTTTAACACATTACACCTGAGTTCGCCTGAGATTCCAGTCAGTGTCTTGAAGAAGCCTGATCTCGTTGACGCCTGTTATCAGCATGGACTCAATATGGCACCCTTACATCACTGGTTGGTCCAGTTGTCGCGGCAGTAACACGTTCCACCTGTGTGAAAACAGCACAATCTTGGCTGATCTGAGATCCCCTGAAACAATGACCAAGGAACGAGTCTAGTCGCAGGTCAAAGAACGTGCCCGGTGGGACCGGATTGAAACACTTGTACGTGTCGATGTTTCAGGAATCCAAGAAGAAATCCCCCAGCTCCACTATTCCCCGAGGGAAATATGGAATAAAGGCGCGAAATCTCTGCCCTTCGATGGTCAAAGTCAACACCTGACCTGATCTATAGCTTTGGTTCGCCCAGAATACCCCCTCAGCATCTGTAGTGACTATTTCACTAATGAGCTCGTCTGTAGCGAAGATTCGGACGTCAACACCAACAGCAGGAATCCAGCTCCCTGAGGTTTCATTGGTCGTGTTCCAGCGATAGACATGACCTCTTACGACTGCGGGCCTCCCACCAAATAACACCGCAGCGGGTGGTGAATATTCACCAAGAAGAACTGGCGCAGTGAACATCGAGCCGGATGTCATTATGATGACTAGAACCACTAACAGTATTGCAATTCCTCGCTTAGGTAGCCTGCCAATCCCGGGGACTCGTCGTCCCCCTAGGTTTTTTTTGGGACATCAGCATATAGGCGGTAGAGCCGATCAACCATTCTGTCCACTACCGCGCTAGAAACGACGATT
>CAYFTD010000047.1:0-1637 GCA_964345915.1 uncultured archaeon | reverse complement strand
TCAACGCTTGGCTGTGGTCACAGATCGTACAACACTTCCTGAGAGAAAGAGGGGGCAGATTGTACAGCGGGCAGTGTTGATGCTTGGAAGGGTCTAGAATAGATGCCTGACAACATCATCGAGAATGGCATAAGTCTGCATTCGCTTAATATCTGATTTCACGTAGGGCATCGCCTCCTCGAATATCATCTTGCGGTACTTTGCTTTGGTGACGGTCTCTTTTGTTGCCTCAGCCATAATTCTGAGCAGTTCTTCGAGGACATCGCGTAGAATCTTGTAGGGTAAATCATAGACATTTATCTCAAGAATCTCAATTCCGTCGCCGTTCACGACTACGCCATCTAGGAAAGCGTGCTCAGCTAGAAGGGGCTTCATTTGCTTTTTGATCCGACTTACTAGTTGACGTCTAGTCTTTTTGTCGATGTTCACCCGCATTATGGCCCGGTACAGATAACTGTACACCGCAAGACAGTCCATACACTTTCCAGCGAGAAGGCTCTCGTCTGTGACTTCGTACTGACCCACGAGCTCGTCAACAAAGCTTGCGAACTTCTTGAAGGTCGTGGGCGCGCCGTGCCATTCCTTGAGTACTGTCGGGATGTCCTTACCGGCCGGTACCTCGTTCTTGATGAACTCCTGCATCGCGTACTGGAGTAAGAAACGCATGTGTCCAACGCGTGCAGCCTTGGATACAACCATGACGAAGAGTAGATGCTCGTTGGCCTCCCAGATGTATCGATTGAACTCAGTGTCGATGGTCCTCAGTTTCTCATTGGCGGTCTCATCAATGAACATGTGGGTGGCCGAGAGGAATGGCGCAATCAGGTCCATGTCAATCTCAATGTCTGAATACGCCTTGGCTACTAGATTCCTACCACTGCCTTTCTCGACAACCCATATCCCATGAATGGCTCGACGATCAGCCATGGCGAAATCTACTCCGGCTAACAGACTCGTATTAGTTTGAAATAAGCCTATGTCGGACGGTGGTAACACGTCCTATCTGGATGCTTGTGATTCCAGGCGGAGGGAACCCTTATCTGCAAGGCACTTTTCGGACAACAATGGAAAAAGGGTCAATGGACAGAGCGCGAGGCCCTGTCCGTTGTTCTGCAGGTCCGACCGTTCTGTATCTTCTAGGTTGTTGAAATGTTGCATTTCTCAACGATTTCTTTATACCTATTCCTAACAGTGACTTCCGTAACCCTCGCAGTCCGAGCAATCTCCAACTGAGTCCTCCTGTGACCTGTCAGGATGCTGGCCACGTATATAGCTGCGGCAGCCATTCCCTTGGGGTCTTTCCCTGTGGTGAGGAACTTCTCCTTGGCCAATTCAAGAATGTCTATAGCCTTCTTCTTGGCATCGCCGGGGAGTCCGAGCTCGGTCCCGAACCTGTGCACGAATTCCACGGGGTTGCTGTGAGGAATCTTCAGGTTCAGATAGCGGAGAATGAGTCTAACACAGAGGCTCAGTTCCTTTCTTGTGATGTGTATCTGGTCCGTGATCTCTTCTAAGGGACGTGGAACCTGATGCACTCTACAAGCGAGGTAAAGTGAAGCTGCAATCATTCCAAGGATTGTCCGTCCTCGGGTGAGCCGCTTTCGGAGAGCCTTTCGGTATATCACTGCAGAAGTTTC
>CAYFTD010000046.1:0-3881 GCA_964345915.1 uncultured archaeon | reverse complement strand
ACCTGAAGTACCAAAGGAGGTCGGCCCGGTTCGAACCTTTGAGATAGGCCCCTATCTCCGACGCCGCAAGATTGCATGCCCAGCCTGCGTTTGTTCGATGACCCTGTCGCATCTCCTGGGTCTGATAGAGCCTGGAGCTGAATGGTGGACTTGCCGCCCACTCCTCAATGAGTTTGATGTTTTCTGTCTGTTGGGCCGCAGGGAGAGACGTGTTTGCAACACTGAGTAAAGGCCTCACCATGAAGGCGTCAACGAACCATTCAGTATCTAAGCTCGCGTGCAAGTCTTGGTAGAGCTTACTCATCATCGGAGGCTTCTTGAGATACTCATAGGCCCGACGGGGTATGAAGGCAAAAGCTTCTGGATACCTAGTTGAGTAGTCCTGTAAACGGTCCTCCACCATGCCATAGTATTCAACAGCCCTTTGTGGGTCGAACAGCATGGTCTGGGAGCCTACCTGAACGGCACCAAGCTGTAGCATGGCGTCAAGTATGAAGAAGCGTCGAATCTCGTTTGTCGCAGCATCTTCGACAACAAGCATAGTCATAGGCTTCCTGGCTCTGCCTGTTATCTGGTTCGGCACGAGATGTTATATGCATGATGTGGATTTCCTTTCGTTGTTGGAGTGGACTGGGGAATAGTTAATACCGTGCCAGTGTCCAGTGTCAGCACGCCGGAGCATAGTCTGAATGTTAGTAGTACGTGCGATTGAAGATATACCCGAGAGGAGTATAAAGAAGGACGACAGGTTTCAGTTATACATCGTAGACGCTCATCATCACATGGGGCGTGAGGGGAGCCACAAGAACAGTCCTTCAGGTGCCTATGACTTCTACGCACTACTCTGGTTTGAGCTGCAGCGGATGGCTAGAGAGCAGATGGAGAAAGACCTCCTCCTCTTTGAACCTATCGAGGTAGTTCCGCCAGCCCTTCCGGGCAGGATGTTTTTAAGCAAAGAGAAATGGTCACGCATGAATCATGGGTGGCTGGTTGACAGAACGATAGCGTTCCCGTACTCAGATGACTACTCGAAGAGCGATTCACCTGATGTTCCCTCTTTTCGTGTTTCCAATGACAAGATTGCTGGATGGACTACACGTGCTCCACACTCGTCACGTCTGATTGGGTTTGCCAGAGTAGATCCGAAAGATGCGTTGAATGGCTCTCCCAATAGGCCAGTGAAGGAAATCGAAAGAGCCGTAAAGGTACTGGGTCTCAGAGGTCTCAAACTGCACCCTATGGCTCAGCTATTTGTAGATGAGATTGAAGCAGACTACATGAGGGCCATCATGAAGTGTGCCGGCGAGCTAGGCATACCCGTGATCATGGACACAAGAAACACTCGGACGGTTCTCAGGATTAGAGAACTCATAGAATCCATGAGAGGTGTCAAGAAGTACAGGAAATGTCTGAGAGGACTGGCTGTCATTCTAGCTCATTGCGGGATGAGTCCTGGAAGCACTCGTCTATATGAAGTCCTGAGAGATCCAGTGTTCTTTGGTGAAACGTCCTCTCTCCACGGAAAGGACTTGCCGATTCTGTTTGGCATGGCCAGTGAACGCGTCGAGGCTCCTGGTGTTCGATGGTCGGAGAAGATCCTTTTCGGAACCGACTACAGTTTCCTTTCTGTACAGGCTGCAGAACTGATTCTGTATTTGATATCAAGAAGCTTTGAGGGCAGTCTGACGGATGCACAGAGGATACTTGCGGGCAATGCTTTGCTTCTTGCCCAGAAGCCTTTCAAGAGCGGGAACGGAGTCAAACTCAAGCCAAAAGGTGTCATATGTGAAACATGCAAGCCAGAAGCGATGAATGACCTTGAGGAATCCATACTCTCACTTCTAGGCAAGGATTGGAACGTCTCTTCTTTGGACTTCTTGATACCACCCCGCCACACTTGGCCCCGTATACGATCTCTCGAAGATGGAGGTTACAACGGTGTTCATTTCAACTCCTATGTACTGACTCTTCGCCACAGTGGTAAGGAAACACATGTCTGGATGAGAGAGATTCCTGGGGGTTTGATGAGCTGTAGTATTCTCGGGACCAAAGGAAAACCCACTCTAGACACTGCTGAGTACGCTGCTCAAAAAATCAGCCCGGAGCTAAACGACATCCTGAGGAAGAATACAGTAAACGCGAGAACAACGGAGGAGCTAATAGCGGGTGTCTTGGAAATCCTCACTTGACCCGCACAATTCTTTATAATGAATCTGGCGGACTTTGAAACATCGTACATGCGGAGGAGACAGCCATCACCAAATCGGTGACACTAGAAATCGAAGACGGCGGAGATCTCAGGGGATATGCCGTCATAAACCCCAAGACTGCGAAGGTTCTAGACGCAGAACTTGGGTCAATTGTCATATTCGAAGACCCACAGTCATCTTTCTGGGGGGCCGCGCAGGTGCGCATCAACAAGGAGGTTCCGCCTGACAAGATATCTGTGGACACGCTTGTTTTGGAAGCTTCTCTTTTGATGGACGGAGATACAGGAATTGATGTTGTTCTGTACGATGAAGACATGACAGCTCTTGAGTATGTTGAGTTCGGTCTCAAGCCCCTCTCTGAGGATGCTAACACTGATGATTTGGTGACCAGAGCAGCCGAACAGGTAAAATCTCTGGAGAAGCTAATTGGAGGTCGGCTCGTCTACCCCGGTATGTCGTTCAACTGGCCTGAACTCTCAGTCAAGGTCGAGATAATGACCACCCGACCGACGCTCTCTGGGAAAATGTTTGCCAAGCTTGCATTCGAAGCATTGAGAGAGAAGACAGGCTACCAGTTCAAGACGATTGGTATAGCGACTCCTTTCAATGCTGTTCTATGCGTTGACACAAGTGGTTCCATGAAGACGACAGATGTCCCTGTGCAAGACATCGCTCATGCTAGAGAAGGGCTCAAAGACTTGGCGGGTGACAATCCTGAGGTGCAGGCTTTCCTCGACAGGTTCAAGGAAGGAAAGAACGTAAGTCGGGCCGAAGCCGCTGCGATGGCTGTACTGTTATACTTGGCTGAGAAAGTCGGAAGAGGCTATGGGGAGAAGGTTGGAGTGATCACCTTCGAGAAAGAGGTGACCGAAATGACTTTCCTCAACTCTGAAACCGGCGAAGTCCAGCCTTTCGTTGAGTGTACTGGAAGGGAGAAAGCACTGGGCCTGCAGATTATCAGTACTCACGTGGTCGACAAGGTTGAGGAAGGCGGAACTCTGACTGACATGGGGACCGCATTGGCAAAAGCGCACGATATCATAGAGGCATTTGGAGATCCGGGCAAACCCACAATGCTCATCATGCTGACAGACGGCATGACAACATCAGGTCCTCCTCCATTAAAGATCCTAAAGGAACGCTTCACCGATAGAGGAAGGCTTGTCATCTATAGCATCGGACTTGGAGAGCGGAGCGAGATTGACGAGGAATTGATGCTGGCCATGGCACAATATGGCAATGGCACTTATCGTCATGTAGACAACATGCGTGACTTGCTGGAATGGTATGGAAGGCTAGCAAGTGAGTTCGCGATTGTGATTCGAGGCGCCAGTTAAACCTGCTCCTACTCCGGTTCCAGGGCCTGAAGGAGGGCCTTCAAGGTCTCCAGATCCATCTCCTCAATCTGTTCCTCAGGTATTCCCACCAACATGTCTTCCGTAACCGTCATGAGTACCTGAGCCTTCTCTTCTCCATACTTCTTCGAATACTTCCCCAAACGTTTCTCCTCTGCACTAACAACGACCTTGGCCGCCTTTGCAGCCCGCTTTCGCTTGAGTTTCTTGGCCTCCTTCACTGTTGGAGCGGCCTCCATTGTCGAGGCAATAAGTGTTTCCAACTCTTCATAGGTCAAACCCTTGAGAACCTCGTCTGACACTGACTCTCGAACCT
>CAYFTD010000045.1:0-1760 GCA_964345915.1 uncultured archaeon | reverse complement strand
ATAACCTTTTGCGAACGATTTTACTAGATTCGAAAGATGTGGATTTTGGGCCATCGTTGTCGGGCGAGGCCCATGAAACTGTGTCATTCATGGGGTCGTATAACAGCTTTTAGTGACTTCTGGCGGCCTTGGGTTTCGAGAGCTTTCTGCGCCGCATCGAGTTTGTAGTGGTGTGTGACGAGCTTCCCGAAGGGATATCTGTCCACATTGTCAGCAATCGTTCTGACTGCCTGATAGACGTGCGTTGTTTCGGAACCCCACACTGTACGAATATCCAGATGCTTGCGGTTCATGTAGTGAGGGTTCACCTCCACAGTTCCGCTGTCCGTGTACTGACCGCAGATGGTGTATGTACCGCCCTCCCGGACAAGATGAATCCCTTCAGGAACTGCCTTCGCATTTCCTGTTGCCTCATAGACCATGTCTGGACCATGCCCGTTAGTAACTTCTCGCAAGAAGGCATAGCGTTCCTCTAGTGAGGTCTCTTGGATGTTCAGGGTATCAGTCGCCCCGAAACTCTTCGCCATCTTGAGGCGTTCTGGTGTTTGGTCCAGGGATGTGATTGTTCGCGCTCCGTTGATCTTGGCAAGGATGACCAGCATCAGCCCGACAGGGCCTGCTCCTTGGACTGCCACATTGGCACCCCACTTCAACGGACTGCGAGTCACAGCATGGACCGCCGTAGGGAGTGCACATCCTGCGAAGATTGCGTCATCGAATGTCACGTGGTCAGGAATTCGCATAATCTGTGTGCGTGGTTTGAAGTACAAGTACTCACTGAAGCCGCCGATGAGAAATGGCCACTTCGATGAGTCCAACGTGATCCCATAGACTGCGCGGTTCGGACACTTCGTGGGAGCCTTCGCGATTAGACAGTACCAACAGGAGTAGCAGGTGTCAACTACATCGTGGAAGGCAACTCTGTCGCCCTCTTTGATCTCGTTTCCGTCCAGATCTGTCAGGCCGCCCGGTCCAATGCTGTCAATGGTTCCTACGACCTCGTGGCCGAGAATCAGTGGATAGGGAACACCAGTCAGTTTCCCATGCCACAAATGAACATCGGTTCCACACACACCAGCATTAGCGACCTTCAGGAGAGCTGATCCAGGAACGAGTTCTGGAATCTCAAACTCTCTTATCTCAAGCGGAGCACTAGGCTCAGGAACAACCGCAGCACGACTGGTTCTCGTCATTGTTTTTGGCTCCAACATTTAGCAACGTTGGAATACTGGTCCCCAATACTGGCATTTAACACTGAGGCTTTGACCATAACGGTGCACCGGATGCTTTTGACTGATCATCTGGTACTCTGTATGAACTGCCTCTGCTTCTTCTGTTGTTTCTCCCATTTCTTCCGTTCTGAGCGCAGCTGGAAGAGGTCGACGTCCTTGAAAATCAGATTCTCTGCACCTTTTGGTACAGTTCTCTCTGTTCGATCCTTCTCCGGAGAGTGGATGAAGGAGTCGCCAAACTCTGCAACGTTGGCAAAGAAACAGTAAGGATAGATTGACCTACGAGCATCGAAATGTGCAGCGCGGAAGTCTGCTGTGACAGGGGTAAAGGCCGGATTGAGGACAATGTCAACAGGGGGTTCAGAGTTCTTCAACTCCACTCTCAGGTCCATGTCAAGAAAGTCGCGACAGATTGCTATCGCGATCCTTCCGAACTCTGTGTTGCAGATAATTGTTTCTCGCGGGAAGGCTTCAGTGTCTATTCCCTCATCGATTCTTTGACCCTCTATGTGAATGGTTGCAGGGATG
>CAYFTD010000044.1:0-7320 GCA_964345915.1 uncultured archaeon | reverse complement strand
TGTTGGTGTCGACATCTCATGGGAGATGATTGACCGTGCCAGACGTAAGAACTACGAACGTCCTCTGCAATTCTCACTACAGGATGCTCATTCCCTCTCCTTCCAACCAAGAGTCTTTGATGCGGCTGTTGCAACCTTCTGGTTCTCTCACATTCGGAGAGAAAGAGCAGCAGAGTTTCTAGAAGGTCTTCATCGCGTCCTGATTCACAATTCAACTGTGTTCCTTGCTGACAATGTTTACGTGTCCGGGCTTGGGGGATGTCTTCTGCGCCAAAAAGGTGAAGATAACACATACAAGCAGAGGCGGCTCAGCAACGGTACTGAACACAAAGTCCTCAAGAACTACTACAGCTTGGATGAGCTAACTGCGTTCATTGGGGCCTGTACCGATGGAGAAGAGCCAATCGACACCTTCTTTGGAGACTACTATTGGTATGTGGCCTACAGGACTCCTTGATTGTAAGCCTTGGTATAAGTTCCTACATGCAGAGGAAATATAGGCTGCAATGCAGAGGAGTAGATGTTCATTTGCTTCGCCTGGTGCGAATAGGGAGGTAACACCCAATGGAGCTCGTCGTAGCTGGTCATCTAAGCAGAGACTTGGTCATCACACCGGAATCGACAAGGGAAACCATTGGTGGGGGAACTGCTTATGCAATGATTGCAATGGCCCTGGAGGCGTTTGGCGCTGGAATCGTGACTTGCGTTGGGTCCGATTTTGAGGAGGAGTATATGCAGGTTCTACGGGACTCGGGCTTAGACCTCGATGGTCTTGTAGAAAGAGGATCCAAATCCACGCGTTTCATCAACGAATACGATGAGAGTGGCACCCGCACCCAGAAAGTGGAAGCCATAGCACCGCCTCTGCAATTGGATGATTTGCGGCCCAAGCATCTTGGAGCCAGCATCTACCACTTCTGCCCGCTGACATCTGACGAAATACCAGTTTCTATGATTGAAGCCGCAAGGTCGAGCGGAGGTCTGATCTCTTTGGATGCTCAAGGGTATCTAAGAGCAGCTAAAGGCAAGAAGGTCGTTCAGAAAGAATGGGACGGACGCGATGATATTGTAAGGCTTGTTGACGTGGTGAAATTGGATGAGAGTGAGTTGGCCACCGCCGTAGATGCCAAGTCTGAGCTCTCTGCAGCCACAGAGTTGCTGAGTCTGGGTCCTAGGATGATTCTCGTAACGCGTCAACAGAAGGGGTCCACGATATACACGCGCAACATACAGGTGGATATCCCACTGGTTCTGGCCAATGCTCAGGTCGACTCTACAGGATGTGGAGACACCTACGCCATTGGATTCTTGCTCGAATATATGCGGACTGGCGATGTCAAGCGTGCAGGTCTATTTGGTGCAACCTGTTCATCATTCAATGTGGAAACGGCTGGACCATATGATATGCCCACTCGAGAGCAGGTTGAGCGCAGAATGAAACCATACGCACAGGCCTGAAGGGAAGCCTTTTTCATAGGTTGGTCTTTGCGTCAAGACGGTGCTGTAAGTGCTTGATGATCTGAACCCACTCATGGAGAAGTATGGAGTTGATGCACTCTTTACAGTAGGGAGTGCTTTCGAGGCCCCTGATGTATTCTGGCTTACTGAATTCAGATCCCCTGACGAGATAATATTCATCCAAAACAAAGATGACAAGCCAATTGTCGCAGCTGCCTTCAACACTCTTGAACGCGTTGAGAAGGAGAGTCGCATCAAGACCACCCATGATCTTTCGAGTGTCTTCATCAAGCTCATGAAGGAAAACAAGCGAATTCCCGAGCATCTTGACATTGTCTTTCAAGAAGTCCTTGGCAGTATCTTCTCAGGTAAGACCATAGGCATCCCTGAGAACACAACTGCCAAAGTGCTAGCTATTGTCCAACAGCTCGGTTATGAAATCAAAGTTGTCGACGAACTCATGATGGAGGCAAGGGCAACCAAGTCGGAGGGCGAGGTAAAGGCGATCAAGAAGGCCGGCGATGCCACAATAGGTGCTATGACTAGAGTCTTGGAGATGGTAAAGGACTCGGACATTGGACCAAACAAGACACTCCTGTACAACGGAAGACCTCTGACTGTCAGAGATGTCAAGCTTGCACTGGAGCACTCCCTCCTAGACCATGACGCCCAGTCTGCAGAAGATGCTATTCTCGCTGTTGGTAAGAAGGCATTTGACTGGCACTATCTGGGTGCGCCTGAGGACGAGCTTAAGGCCGATGTTCCTATCGTACTTGACGTGTTTCCAAGACTAAACATGGATCGTTATGTGGCAGACGTTACCCGCACATTCGTAAGAGGTTCTCCAACTGAAGAGGTTCGGCACATTCTAGAGTCCGTGAAGGACGCAGCAGATGTTTCTATTGACGCTCTCACCGATGGAGTGAACATAGACGAAGTCAATCTGGCATGTGCAGAAACGCTGAAGAGGAACGGCTATGACTCCCGACGGCTGAACCCTGCGGCTACAGAAGGAATGACTCATGGACTTGGTCATGGCATCGGTCTCTCGGTTCATGAGTTCCCAAGCATGTACAAGCGAGAAGACAATTTCAAGACTGGAAACGTCATGGCGATAGAGCCCGGTGTTTACCTCAAGGCAATTGGCGGAGTCAGAATCGAGAACGACTATGTCGTCACTAAGCAGAAGGCCAAACTTCTCACAACAGGACTTGACGAGATACTCTATCTCTGAGGGCATGCCACTTTATCACTCGACACTGAGAGCATGATGTGGACACACCGAGATACACATTCCGCATGCCTCACATGCACTTTCATCAAACTCGATGAGGCCCACGGCCTTGTCTATCGTAATCGCATGGTAGACACATGACTTCTTACATAGACCGCATAGGGTGCATCTGTCACGGTCCAACTTGGGTGGCGGTTCTAAGACGATGCCCTTCTTGAGATGAGGAAGCGCTATGCCCCTGATATCCTCAACTGAATCGTAACCGTGGTCTTCAAGCCAATCGTCTATCTGAGAGGCAATGCGGCCGTACACAGTATCGCCCTCCAAGATTGCAGCAGTACAGACCTCGACCGCAGAGGCACCCGCCATGAAGAACTCGATAGCGTCCTCTCCTGTCATCACTCCGCCAACTCCAATTACCGGTTTCTTGATTGATCGGGCAATCTTCGCTACACAATGGAGGGCTATGGGTTTCAGAGCTGACCCGCTCATCCATCCTTGGCCGTTCTCGCTGCCCAGCATGGGCTTCCCAGATTCAATGTCTATTCTTAGGCAGGGTCCGTATGTATTAATGGCAACGATGCCGTCTACCACTTTCTCAAGCGACTTTGCGACTTCTGCAACATCGACCTTTGGGCTGATCTTTGCAAAGACCGGGATGTCAACCAATTCCTTCAAAGTCTTGGCAATCTCTGCATGGCCGCCGACATAATGAGTACTGAACTCAATGGCATGAACACCCTTTTCCTGAATCTTAGGAGCCAGAGACGCTACCTCTTCCGGAGCATATCCTACACTGGCAATTACTGGTAGACCTGCTCCAAGCGCTATAGAGTATTCACTTTCTAGCCATCTCTCGAATGGCAGCTCGCTCCAGAGCTCGGCATTCAACATCCCTCTCCTCGAAACAATCCTTCCGCTACCAAGTGCTGTCATGTTTGGTTTTGGAACCTCCGCGGGTCTAACGCTGACGGTCTTCGCCACTAGTCCTCCGGCCCCTCCTGCCGCTGCATTCAGCAGAGTCATTCCATCCCTTGATGTGGGTCCTGCCGCCGTAAGCACCGGGTTCCGGAACTTCAGTCCAGCTATCTCAACACGTAGATTAGCCATTGACACTACTCCTTGGCCAGCATGTTTCGCTTGCCTAGGTCAGCAACCACGTAGTCAAGCTCGAGTTCATTCAGTTTCGATTTCTTCGGGAATCCCGTTTCCCTGTTGCAGCCTCGGAAGTCGTAGTATTCATCAAGCATAAGGTCGATGTCTGGAAGCCCACCCTTGGATGGGCCTGTCGGCATAGGTTCTTCCTTGAGACGTTTCGGAAGTGTTTCGTCCTTCCGTGTGATGCCCAGTCGGTGGTTGTATGCGCGTCTCAGGTGGTTTATTCTCTCTGCGGCTCTTCTGACGAACTTGGGGTCCGACCATTCCTGCATTCCAGTGAGAGGGGCGATTACATTCTCGAAAGTATCAAAATAGAACACCGGAGGCCACATTGTCCCGTACTTACAGATCACTGACGAGTCTACCAGCGCGTACAAATCCTCAATGTCCTTCACGACTTCTCCCTTGTGTTCTGGGGACATTATCTCGAGAATGGCCTTGGTCTTCTCCTTTCCGAATCTCTTAGTGACGATATCCGGATATCCCAACTCCTCGAGACTAGATAGACTCCGTAGGTGGTCCGCTCCGCGGGCATTTGTAGCGTAGGTCAAGCCGATTGACTGGTGGGCCCGCGGATCCTGACCTGATGCTTCAAGGCCTTTTACATGAACGGCATACATCCATGCATCACCGCCGATTATGTCCGCCGCCCTACGCACTCCTTTAGACAGAACATCCCCAAATCCCTCTCTCTTCGATATCTTCTCCACAAGCTCGACCATCGCGTCTACGTTCCCCCAAGAGAGGTCAAGGCCGTCAGTGTCCTTCGCAGTGATTATTCCCTTCTCCCACAACTCCATGGCGAAACCTATCGATTTGCCGCAGGAAATTGTGTCCATCCCAAGGAGATCGCATCTTGTTCCCATATGAAACACTGACTCGATGTCATTGTTGAGACAGTTGGAACCAAATGCCATTATGGACTCGTACTCCGGTCCGCCCCATGGACCACCGGTGAATCTCCCTTCCTTTACACGATAGATGTATTTACAGCCAACCGCACACCCGTGGCACGCCTCCTGCGCGATTCTGTATCTATCAGCAATCACCTCAGGTCCAATGTCATCAGCATCTTCGTAGAATCCAGTCCAATGGTTCTTAGTTGGAAGCCGTCCAATCTCGTTGATGACGGCAACAAGGTCGGTTGTGCCATACTTGCGCAAGGAAGCTAAGGAGTCTGTCCAGAGCGGGTCGTTGAGCTTCTCCATCTCGACATCATTCGCCTCTAAGTACCTGTCCATGTCATAAGCTTCAAGACCCAGCGAGCCACTGGCAGCTATTCCTTTTACATTCTTGGAGCCCATGACTGCTCCTAGACCTGCGCGACCTGCCGCGCGATAGTAGTCAACGATAATACTCGAATAGAGAACCCCATTCTCTCCTGCTGGGCCTATCACAGCCGTTTCAATTGAAGGGTCCTTATGTTCCTCTCTAATCATGTTTGATGTGGTATCAGTTTCAAGACCCCAGAGCCGAGTGGCATCGACTAACTCGGCCTGGCCGTCACGGAGGAATAGGTAGACTGGTTTTGGGGAACGCCCGTGGAATATGACAAAGTCAAAACCGGCGTATTTCATCTCTGCCCCAAAGAAGCCCCCAGAATGTGCCTCAGCCCATACACCGGTCAGAGGCCCCTTGGCCGCAAACATGAACCTTCCCGAGGGTGAGAACATCACCCCAGTAAGGGGTCCAGTACCGGCCACAAGTACGTTCTCAGGAGAGAGAGGTTCAGTTTCTGGTCCAGTGGTCTCCCAGAGAATCTTGGCCGCGACTCCAGTCCCTCCTAGGTATAATCGTGCCCAGTCCTTCTCCATCTCGCGTTTGTGCACCTTTCCCTTCGTGAGGTCGACTTCGGCATAGTGTCCTGCATATCCCTTGTACGGAAAACTCATGGCTCCGCCTCCTGCCGTTCTTGACCGTAGGTTGCCGCGAGCAACTTCAAACCTTGGTTTCTTTGCCGAAGCCCTTGTGGTTCACCTTTGACAAACTTGATGGCTCCATAATCACAAGCCTTCACACAGGCAGGATCTCCGTCACAGAGGTCGCATTTGATTGCCTTCAAGGTCATTGGGTCAATCTCAATACCGCCATAGACACAAGCTGTCACGCAGTTACTACATCCAATGCAATCCTCTTCTCTTACAAACAGGGTTTCCTTCTCATTCTCAACTATGGCCTCTGTTGGACATGCGGATTCACAAAGCGCCACTTCGCACTGAAGGCAAACCATGGGCACGATCAGGCTCTGGTTCTCATCCTTCAGTATGCGTATTCGCGATCGAGCTGGATTGAAGGTTCCAGTATGGATGACTGAACAAGCAAGCTCGCAGTTTCGGCAGCCAGTGCATGTATTGACATCAATTGCGAGAATACTCCTCATGTTGGTCAGACTCTCGATTCTTTCTCAAGCGACTCCTTTTCTGCTTCTGTTGGGCCCTTTAAGATATTGCCATTCAACGAAGAATGGGAAACGATCATGGTGCTGTTTAGTCTGTCCCATGACTTGTCCGGCTGGTCCCGGTAATGCTTAGGTATAATAATCTGATAGCTCTGCAGTCCAATTTATACACAGGATTTCCTTATTATGCGAACACAAGAGCAACCGTTGACGTTATGAACACTTATTAGGAACTATTAACAATCGCGTGATTCGTCAAGGCAATTGGCACGGGAATTGTGAGTGACATGGCAAAGGAAAGGAGGCGTTTCAGAGAGGTCGCGGACTCGATGCTCATTCCAGTCTTGGAATTTGACCTCAAACTCTCTCTCTCATATGCCAACGCAAAGGCCCCTGAACTCTTGGGATTGGAGGAAACTGACGTTAGAAGGGGAGTTCATCTTGACAAACTTGTTGCTAAGGAACAACGAGAAACGGTGCATATGGGCCTTCAAGCGCTTCGGAACGGTGCCAAACCTACCTCTCTGAGTCTTCGGGTCGTAAGAAAGGACAACGTGAAGGTTCCGACTCAGGTGTACGCTGACCAAATCCTCTCAGGGCAAGAGCCGGTCGGGTTTGTTGCGTACATTGTGGATCTCTCTAGGAGGGTAGGAGTGGAGGAGAAGATTCGCGAACGGATAGATCTCCTCGAGTACATCGTCGAGTACTCAAGCTTCAATGGAATCCTGATCATTGACGACAAGTATTGCTTCGAGTACGTTAACGACAAGCTCTGCGATATCCTTGGAACAAGGCGTGGCGAGCTTCTAGGCAGTGACTTTCGCCATACCGTTCATCCCGACAGTCTAGACATGGTGGCAGAACGATACGAAAGGAGACAGCGGGGGGAGGAAGTGCCTTCCACATACGAGTTCAAGATACGTCGGAGCGATGGCACCCCGAGAGATGTACGTGTATATGCTAGCACAATGACGGGCAGCGATGGTAAGACCAAGACTGTTGGTCAGCTTATGGATATCACTGAGCAGAAAGTGCATGAGCGGATGCTTGAGGACTCAGAAAGAAACTACCG
>CAYFTD010000043.1:0-23394 GCA_964345915.1 uncultured archaeon | reverse complement strand
CCCCGTTGGTGATGCCGCCTAGAACGCCTCCAGCATTGTTCTGAGCCCAAGTGACTTCTCCGTCCTCAACGAAAAGAGGATCGTTATTCTCTGACCCGCGTCGCGCTGCTCCTCTGAAGCCAGACCCAAACTCTATTCCTTTGACCGCCGGAATGCTAAACATCGCATGACTGATGACGCTCTCCACTGAATCAAAGATTGGCTCTCCAATGCCCGCTGGAGTCCCAATGATTCGACACTCTATGACGCCACCAATAGAGTCGCCTTCCTGTTTCACACCCTCTATCATGGCCTTCATCCTTTCTACAGCCTCTATGTCACCACTCCGAACCGGATTAGAGTAGACGTTGGACCTTATCTCGTCGTCAGTGAGGTTTCTCTCAACACTCACGTCCCCGATTTGCACCACATGGGCAAGCACATCGATGCCTCTTTCCTTGAGCAGTTGACGCGCAATACTTCCGCCCATAACCATTGCAGCTGTTAGTCTCCCGGACAGAAAGCCCCCTCCACGATAGTCGTTGTATCCCCTATACTTGACTCGAGCAGTATAGTCAGCATGTCCAGGACGAGGAGTGTCTTTGATCTCCTCATATGATGATGAGTCTACGTCCCTATTGCGTATCGTCATCACCAACGGAGCGCCTGTGGTCTTTCCTTTGAAGACGACACTTCGCAACTCAAAGACATCAGATTCAGACCGAGGAGAAACAAGGGTCCCGGTTCCAGGGCGTCGCCTATTGAGTTCTGTCTGTATCTGAGCCTTGTCAATTTCAAGTCCCGGTGGGCAGCCCTCAACGACCACTCCAATACCTTCACCGTGGCTCTCTCCGAATACCTGTATCTTGAAGTCCTTTCCAAACGTGAATGTCATGCAATTCCTCCGGAATCATTCTTTCTGAGTCTCACCTGAGCTCCAATTGATTGTAAGTCCCTGATGAAGCCAGGGTAACTCTTTTTCACACACTCTATGTTCTCAACTACTGTTGGACCTTCTGCCACGAGTCCTGCTATCACGCAGGACATAGCAATACGATGATCATCATGTGAGTCAAGCACAGCCCCGCGGAGGGGAGTTGGACCACTGACAAATAGACCGTCCTTTGATTCGCTTATTCTTGCACCCATCTTTCTCAACTCTTGAGATGTCGATGCAATTCTGTCACTCTCTTTGAGCCTTAGTCGTCCTGCATTGTATATCGATGTGGTACCTCTGGCCTGTGTTGCCAGAACGGTGAGCACGGGCACAAGGTCAGGGATATCAGTTGCATCAATGTCGATGGCTTGAAGCTCATTGTATTTGATTGTGAATCCCCCACCCCTGGAGTTGACCAGTGATTCCATCGATTCGAGAAGATCTACGATAGCGGCATCTCCCTGAACTGAGTCGTTACGAAGTCCGGTCACTCTCACGCCTCCTGCAAGGGCACCTGCGGCCATCAAGAAGGCAGCAGAAGAGAAGTCGCCTTCGATAACGTATTCCTGCGGCCGATATTCTTGACTGCCTTGGACTGTGAAATAGCTCCAATCGCCTGAGGGGACTGCTTCAACGCCAAACTGTTGCATAGTTCCTAGAGTCATCTCAACATAAGGACGAGACTCTAGTTGTGTAGTCAATTCTATCCTCGAATCACCTTCTGCTTTTGAGCATGCAAATAGAAGTCCTGTTATGTACTGTGATGTCACATCGCCGCGAATGCTACTCTTGCCACCCGTTAGACCTCGACCATGTATCTCTACGGGGGGCCTATCATTCCCGTTTACAGATTTGGCATCTACTCCGAGCTGGCAGAGAGCTTCCAATAGATCACCCATCGGTCTTCTACGCAGAGTGGCATCTCCTGTAAGTAGACATCTACCTGTCGTGAGAGATGATAATGCTGTGAAGATTCTGAGCGTTGTACCTGATCCATGACAATCAATCTCTGACTTTGGTGCCTTGATTTCTGATGGGCCGGTGATTTTGACTTCATCCTCCCTATGCACGTCAGCACCCATCATCCTGGAAACTCGAAGTGTGGTTTCGGTATCGTCGCTAAAGAGAGGATTTCGAATCCTCGTGGTTCCACTTGAAAGGAGCCCGCAAACAATGGCCCTGTGTGTGTAGCTCTTCGAGGGAGGTGCTGCTACGGATCCATCGATGACAGACCGATGAACTACGGCTCTCAGAGATCCAACCTCCTGATGATTTCCTTGACCGCCTCATCGACGGTGAGCGCGTCTGTGTCTATCTCGATGTCCATTGCGTCTGAATACGTAGCTTCTCTTTCGGCGAGAAGGGCTGCAACTCTTTGTTCGAGGTCTTCGGCCGTTTCGTTCAAGAGCGGACGAATTGTGTTAGAGGAGGTTCTGGCGAGTATAGTTTCAACAGAAGACCTTAGGAGAACTACTGCGGAGTTCTCCTTCACAAAGGCAGAGCTCGAAGGATTGAGTAGTGCGCCACCACCTAGACTAATCACTGAGGATTTGAGTCTGCACACCTCTCTGACAACTTCAGACTCCATTTTCCGGAACATACTCTCCCCATCTTCAGAGAAGATACGAGAGATCGGTTTTCCGGCACGTTCCTCAATAAGTGAGTCAGTGTCGACAAACTGTCGTTCAAGTGAACTAGCAAGAGCACGTCCTATCGTTGTCTTGCCTGTGCCCATGAAGCCAATCAACGCGATGCTCCTCTTGGCACTCATCATTCATGTCTTCCCCCTAGCGCCTCAAGTACCGCACCTCTCATGACCTCTATTGGTGGTTCTCTTCCGGTCCAAAGTTCAAGGGATGCCGCCCCTTGGTGGACCAACATCCCCGAACCATCTATGGTCTTGCATCCTATTCCTTCTGCTTCCTTCAGGAGCCGGGTCCTCAGAGGATTGTATACAAGGTCCATGACTACGAGTTCCTTTCCGAGAAGAGAGTCTCCCAGCGGAGTGTCGTTGATTGAGTGATCTCTCATACCTACTGGTGTGCAGTTGACTAGAAGATCCGAATCCTGAAGCTCGCGCTTCGATGTGGGGAGGGCTCCAACTCGAATCTCTATGTCTCTGCTACGTTCTATGACGCTCGCCAGTTCCTCTGCTCTGACGTGAGTACGGTTTAGGATGTCCAGTCTACGAACTCCTGCCTCAGCCAACGCAAAGGCGACAGCCTTTGCGGCACCCCCAGCGCCTAGAATCGTCGCGGAGAGACCATGGGGATCTACATCTTGCTCCCTGAGTGCCTTATCAAACCCTTTGATGTCAGTGTTACATCCTGTGACATCACCGTCGCTCAGGTAGAGTGTGTTCACTGACCCAACCGCCAAACCTTCCTCAGAGATTGTTGTGAGGTGGGCCATGACTTCAGTCTTGTATGGAATGGTAATGTTGGCTCCTTCGAGTGCTCCGCCTCTAATGGACTCCACCAACTCAGGCAGATCGTCCTTCAGCAATGGTCTGGCCTCATACCGGTACTCGTGCTCAAGACCCATTGCGGCAAGAGCTGCATTGTGCATGACAGGGCTCAATGAATGACCCAATTGAAGCCCAACAACGACAATCAGTTTCATGGCAGAACCTCCAGAATCTTCCTCATCTCTGACAAGGATATCTGACCCGGAGCAGCCGCTTCGCCGTGGTCCTGGGACACGTACATGAAAGGCGCCCCCAAGAAGAGTGCGCAGACCCTTGTGAACCTCCCAAGAGGACCCATCCCGAAGGCTATCAAAGGCTGGTCTGGTCGATTCTCCTCGTCATAGAGCTGGAGAATTCTGCGACAGTCGTCCTTAGTCTTCGGAGTCATCACCAGCTTGATAATGTCTGGTTTGGCACTGCCAAGGCTGACCAGCATACTTAGGAGATCGGACCATTTGGGTGTCGAGTCGTGGTAGTGCTTTGATATGATGAGGCCGCATTCCAACTTTGATGTCTGCTCTCTTACTAGGTCCAAATGGGTAGGGTCGGTTTCAATCTCTACATCAACGAATGATGCGCCTCCAGATATGGCCATCAGCAGACTACTGATGCGTTGCTCCTCATCCCCACCAAAGCGTCCACCGTTCTCACGCGATCTACATGTTGCAATGATCGGCTTGTTCGTAGCGCGATAGATCTCCTCCAACCGTTCGATTCGGTCCATGAAGTCCATTCTATGCTCAACCATGTCAGCCTCGGCAGATGAAATGAACTCCATGCACTTCTTGGCGGTTCTCTCCGTCAAAGATACACAGAGCTTCTTCATCACGTCACCTCATTCTGTTTCATTCGTCGTCTATTCGCTCTTCAGAGGATGCGACTGAAGCACCTACGAGCCTCTCTGTTTCTACATACCTCGCTCGATCTGGCATGAGCCCTCCTGCTTCTAGGCTCTCCATGAACTGGCGGAACATCTCAGGAGTGAGTGACTGCGCTCCGTCTACCATGGCCTCTTCAGGCCGGGGATGAACTTCCATCATGATTCCATCCGCACCTACTGCAAGCCCACCACGAGCAAGAGGAATCACTATGTCTCGCTTGCCGGCTGCGTGGCTTGGATCTACGACTAGAGGAAGATGGGTCAGATTCCTCAAAACCGGAATGCTGCTCAGGTCCAGCGTGAACCGGATGTGGTTGCTGTGTGTTCTGATTCCTCGCTCACATAGGATGACGTTGTGGTTGCCCTCAGACATTATGTACTCTGCAGCGGAGAGAAGTTCGGTCAGTGTGGCCCACATTCCTCTCTTGAGCAACACGGGTCTCATAGACCGGCCAGCACGCTTCAACAGGGAATAGTTCTGCATATTCCGGGCACCAATCTGTAAGATGTCGACGTAGGTTTCCACCGCTTCGAGGCTCTCTACGTCCACTGCTTCTGATACTACAGGGAGACCAGTGCGCTCTCGTGCTTCAGCAAGAAACTTCAGTCCCTCAACACCAAGGCCCTGAAATGAATAAGGCGACGTTCGTGGCTTGAATGCACCTCCACGGAGAATGTCGCCGCCACTGTCCCTTACAAGCTCTGCAGACTCGATTATCTGTTCCCTGGATTCCACACTGCACGGCCCTGCAATGATCACTGGACGCTTTCCGCCAATCTCAACGCCACCGACCTCGACGACGGTGCCTTCTATCCTCACTTCGATATCTGCCAGCTTATACGGCTTGGTTACCTGGATAACCTCCATGACACCAGGCAGCACCTCAAGCCTACTCGAGTCCATAAGGTCGACACTGCCTGTGATGTTAATCACGGTCCTATGGGCCCCGGGATTGGGTAGGGCTTGGTATCCAAGCTCCTCGACGACTTCTATGACTCTCTCTATCTGTTCCTTCGTTGCATCTTTGTACATTACTACTAGCATTCTCACTTACCTCCATATCACTAACTCAAATTGTAAACCGATTCTACAGCCTTTATCTCAGTCCTGCCCAGCTCGACAAGTACGGGAAGAATGAGCTGACCATGCCGCACTTTCTTGTCCTGACGCATGACTTCATCTAGTTCAGTAACGTCCATGGATGATGGGATTTCAGTGGGCAGGCCAAACATCGACAATATGGAAACCAGCTGTTCACTGGACTGACTTTCAAGAAGACCCATTCTCTCAGCTAGGCGAGCCTCCTCGACCATTCCCATAGCGACAGCCTGACCATGAAGCACATTGTGGTCCGAGCAGATCTCTATGGCATGACCAATTGTGTGGCCGAAGTTCAGTATCTCTCTCCTCCTCCCCTCCTCTCTCTCATCCTGCTCAACAACTCGCGCCTTGTTCCTCAAGCATCTCTCAACAATTAGAGCGACTGTGTCCGGAGATCTGCTGAGTATCTCATCCTTGCTTTTGACAAGAATGTCAAGTAACTCTGGGTCCATAATCACCCCATACTTGATGACCTCAGACAGACCCGCAGTGAATTCTTTGGCGGATAGCGTCATGAGAGTACTGACGTCCGCTATCAGAGCATGTGGCTGATAGAAGGTCCCGACTAGGTTCTTTCCATCAGGAAGATTGACCGCGGTCTTTCCTCCAAGTGCAGAATCAACCTGTGCCAGGAGTGTAGTTGGCACCTGAATCAGGCATGTTCCTCTCTTGTATGTTGAGGCCACGAAACCCGCAAGGTCTCCAATGACTCCACCTCCAAGCGCGAGTACAGTGTCAGACCTTGAAGCTAGATTCTCCGATAAGAATTCGTATAGCACCCCAGTCGTTTCCAAAGTCTTGATAGACTCTCCAGCAGGAAGAATCTTGGTGATTGCTTCTATACTGGAATCATTGAAACCATTGAGTAGTGGGTCGAGATGTATCTTTGATACTATTTCATCAGTTATGACAAAGGCTCTGTCCGTTATATCGCCAATGTGGCGACCCACCTCGCCAAGGAGGTCTTGACCTACATAGACAGGATATCGCCTAGTCTGTGTCTTTACTTCGAATGACACATGCATCACGAATCCACCTCCGGTATGGATTCACTCTCCATGATTTCCAGTAGGCGATACATCTCGTCATACTTATTCTCTAGGCTCATGTGCTTCTCTAGACTTGACTTTGTGCTGGAATAGAACTCTCGAAAGTCATTGGTACCTTCAGTCAAGCTGGCTAGTCCCCTCTCTAGGTTCAATTGGAACCTCTTCAAGACGCTCTCAACATGCCTATTCTCCCTGTGCACCGCTGCATGGAGGGCACAGGAATTGGACATGATACTACCAGTGAGAAGAAGCTGGACTGGAAAGGTTGTTCCACCAAGTCGCCTCAGCCAAGTTAGATCTTCGTCAGCTATGACCGAAGCTACAATCAGGTTCACGAAGTATGGTAGTGAAACAGTCAGAGCCATGGCTCTATCATGCTCTTCTTGGTCCACAGTGACTATCTGATGTGTTGGGAACAGAGACTCAACAAGTCGCTGTTCATCTTCTGGATTCGATATCGAAACAAGCACTATCTTCCTGTTCAGAAACCGCGCACCCGGCCCAAACATCGGATGGATGCACAGAGGTTGTATATTGAAGGCCGCAATCTCCTGAAGCACCTCGGGTATCTTCCCTTTCACAGATGATATCTCACAGAGAACAGCATCTCGTTTCATGTGTGGAGCGACTTCTCGAATGACCTTGGCCGTGCTCTCTATAGGTACTGAGATAATCACCACATCAGCGTTCTTTGCAGCTGCTGCATTACTACTTGCCAGAGTCAGTTCGAATGACTCAGCTATCTCTCTCAATTCATCGCTCCGAGGATCTGATGCTATGAGAGTGTGGCCGTGTTCCGCGAAGTGGTCGAGAAGCCACCTACCCATCCGTCCTGCTCCACCGATGACTGCTATTCTCATCTCAACACCTCCTCCATTCGTTCTATAGCTTCAACAAGCCTGTCCTCCGGCTGACAGACTGCTACTCTGAAGTATGAAGCATAATCTGAGCCATACACAATCCCTGGCATCAGGCATACGCCGTGCTCCGAGAGGAGTCGCTCTGCAAACTCTTGACCTTCCATGCTCCCATTGGTCAACTTGACGAAGATGTAGAAGCCACCGTCAGCTTGACGGAATGTGACCGGAAGTCTATCTAGTAGTTTGCCGGTGATATCCAGCCTGGACTTGATAGTCGCTGCGTTGTCGTTCACTTCCTCTTCACAATCGAGTGCAGCAAGACCAGCATGTTGAATGAACTCGGGAACGCAAGTGACGTGCAAGTGCTGCAGGCCGGCCATCTTCTTGATTGTTTCTTTGTCAGAAACTGCATATCCCAATCTGAACCCTGTCATACCATAAGGCTTGGAGAAGGACTTGAGAGTGACCTGGTTGCATTGAGGAAATTGCAGAATGCTTGTGTGGGGAGAGTATGAGAAGCTCGAATAGACCTCATCGCCAACGATGAAAATGTCATTCTCTACTGCAAGATCGACCAGCTGTTGCATTGTCGATTCGTCAAAGACTTTGCCGGTTGGATTGCACGGACTATTCAGCATAATCATTTTCGTTGATGGGCTGATATTTCCTTGCAGAAGATCCACATCAAGATCCCAACCGTTATCCAAGTAAGTTGGAAAGTGGAGAGGACGACCACCCACAGCTCTCACACACCTAGAATATGCTGGAAAGGACGGGTCGATTATCACGACCTCTTCTCCGACTTGGATAATTGAGGCCATACCGAGATAGAGCGCATACTTACCACTCAAAGTCACGATGACTTCTTCTGGCGAGATATTTCGATCATAAAGGAAGCCAAGTTTACTTGCAATCTTCTCTCTGAGAGATGGTATCCCGACGGACGGCGTATAGTGGGTACATCCTGAGTCCACCGCCTCTGCCATGGCCTTCAAAGCTGCTTTGGGAGGACCAAAGTCTGGCTCACCGACTTCCAGATGGATTACTTCCCTCCCAGATCGTTCAATCTCCTTCGCTCTTACAAAATGGGCGTGGGCATTGAATGCAACATTCAGCTCCGCGTCCTTCCTTTGTAGGCGAATGGATTCAGAAATGAGCTGGTTGAGTAATCTTGCTCCGAAACCAGGGTCAACACCAACCTCTCTGCATCGACTAATCACTGCCCCTCTAAGGTGATTCTCAACATCACGATTGATGACTGGCGCACCCAGAGATGCTTTCTCCTTGGCCACATCTTCTGTAAGTGAGTTGCGTCGTCCAACGGAATCTATTATCTCAAGTGTGATTCTCTCAATCTCACTACGAAGGGCATCTAGCTGTGCACTCTCCGTCAACGGCCATCTCCCTCCTTTGAGATGATTTTGGCCAACTCTCGTATGCGTGAGATGAATTCACTAGCCACTAGAGAGGACCCATCAGGAGTCCCAACATTTGCAGAGTCATCAGTTAGAATCATAGAATCACCAGAACAACGACCTGCCACAGACAGGTCAAAACAAGTCAGTGACTCTCGAATCACAGACTATAGCTATAACTATAGTAGCCACTAAACTGACTGGCTCTACCAGTCGTGTACATGTAAGTGGCATCTTCAGTGAACTTCGAGAGTTTCATTAGCCGGCTTCTTCTGAACGAAGCCTATTATACTTTGTCAGCAACGCACTTGCGTTGGTCCTTGCCGATTGAAGAAGAATCATCCAAAAAGCTCGTCTAGACACCTGTCGCATAGGAGCTCAGAAATGCCATCCTCCCTCTTGATGACATGGTCGCACTTTGTGCATACCGGTCTGAAGCATTGATTGCACAGAGTGAGATCTGCCATCTTCCGGATGCGTCCACAGACTGAGCAGACGTTCTTTGTGCCACGCCCCCTATGCTCAAACAGAGTTCGCACTATCGCTACAGCGTCCTCTTGTTCAAGGCGACCGTTCTCTACCTCCCCCTGAGCCTTCTGCTGTATCTCCTCGTGGTCCACGTCGCTCTCTATCTCGGCTCCAATCACGTCGAATATTGCATCAGCTGAGATCTCGGTAGTCTTTGCCAGATTCACCGATGCCATCGGGAAGCAAAGTGAGTTCTTCACCTTGTCGATCACCACATTCAGTGTTCCTACAAGCTTCGCCTTCACTAGCGGACCCAAATGATGCTCCAAGGCTGCACGTTCTAATCCGAGTGCCTCCATGATGTCGCCCTTGTTTGCGACACGCTTCGTCAGAAGATAGTCCAGAATCTTCACTCGTATCGGATTGGACAGTGCCTTGGACAAGAATACGACTTCGTCCATCTTTCTCCGTGATTAGTAGGTCAAATCTTCTTTATGTACTATTAGACAAAAGCAAGAGGAAGTTTTCCCTGGTGTCGGGAGATTACTCATTCGTGCTCATTCATATAAGAACTGTACCGAGTTGTAGACAATAACGAGGTGACTAACAAGATGGCGTCCACAGAAAGCCAAGTGATTGTGACTGACCTGCACAAGGAATACAAGCTGGGTGAAACAAAGGTCCACGCCTTGAGAGGGGTGTCATTAGACATCGCAGATGGAGAGTTCCTAGCGATACTTGGCCAATCGGGCTCAGGCAAGACAACGCTGTTGAACATGATCTCTGCGTTGGATATACCCACTTCTGGGCAGGTTTCAGTAGAAGGCTCAGTGATCTCATCCATGAAGAGAGATGAGAGGACCCAGTTCAGACGGTCAAGTATCGGACTAGTGTTCCAATTCTACAACCTTTTCCCAACCCTAACTGCAATCGAGAATGTAGAGATCGGCATAGCAATGGAGATCAAAGACACGGAAGTCCTACGTGACAGGTCTCTCCGCTACCTTGAGCTTGTAGGTATACTAGACAAGGCTGACAACTATCCCTCCCAAATGAGTGGGGGTGAACAGCAACGTGTGGCAATTGCACGGGGTCTTGCCAAGGAACCTCCGATACTCGTTTTGGATGAGCCTACTGGGAATTTGGACGCCGAAACGTCAGAGGTCATCTGGGACCTTCTTCAGGCTGTAAACAAGAGTACCAAGACGACGGTAATCGCAGTCACACACCAGACATCCGTGTCAAAGGTAGCAGACAGGTCCATCTTTCTGAGATCAGGTAGAATCTACGGCAGGTCTGAACGCGACGAGGAGGAGTAAGCTTGGCCGGAACCCTTCTCCGTAAGACTAGGAAGGAGATCTTCAGTCAGAAGGGGAAAGTCTTCAGCAGTATGACGCTTGTGTTCATTGCGGTGCTCAGCTATGTCATGTTCTCGGCAATGATGCCGATGATGAGGGCAACGCTCGATTATACCTATGAAACCTATGCAACACCAGACTTCATGGCTGTGGCATATTCAGTCCCTCAGGACCACATCACTGGCATAGGGGATATCGATGGCGTTGAGGCCTTCACAAGTCGTTACCACGTCTTTGGAGACATCACGTACTCAGGCAGTGAAGAGAGTCCTGCAGACCTCTACGGAGTAGATCCGTCGACGCCTCCAGACGTGTTCAAGCTCATCATCTCAGAAGGAACCTATCTAGACCCATCGGACAATGGCACTGCACTGATAGAGCAGTCATTTGCTGCAGCGCGCGGAATCACACTGGGTTCGACACTCACGATGTCGGCGTTTGGAGAAGAGTTCGAACTCGAGGTCGTAGGCATTGTGGTTTCTCTGGAGCATCTGTTTCCCCATAGAAACCCGAAACAGCTGATCCATGCTCCATCACGAGCCGCTTTTGCAACTATTGCGCCGATCTGGTTGGACATGTCAGTACTGCAGGAGATGTCATACACAGGAGTTGGTGAGAAGGAAGTTGTGAATGAGATACTGGTTCGGTTCGAGGAGGGATATGATTACACAGCTTTGGCCGATTCCATCATTGATACCATTAATCCCTTCCCCATAGTGACGACTCTGGAAACTGCCGACTTGAGAAGTGCCGATTTGCAGCGATTTGATGTTGCAGACGAGTTCATCGTTCTCTTTGCTGGTATCATCTTCGCAGTGGCTGCGTTTGTGGTCTACACTACGGTGAGAAGAATCGTCGAGTCCAACTCCCGCCACATCGGAATAACAAAATCCCTGGGCTACAGTGACTCAGAGATTCAAAGGGCGTATCTCCTGTTACTGGGAAGTTTCGCTCTAGTGGCGACATTATTGGCCATGCCCCTCGGAGAACCTGGAGGAAAGGCCATACTTCAGAGTTTTGCAACAGTCTATTCATTGGAGATCCAATTGGGAGCTGTATCACCAACAGTCTACGTTGTGGCACTGATTGCTGGTCGTCTGACAGTGCTTCTCTCAGCATACTTTCCTGTCCGCAAGATCTTTGGGTACGAACCCATTCGCGCAATTCGCGGTTGGATGATGGAGAAGGGATACGTCGGTGAAACCGTCTTGGAGAAGATTGGGGGGAGGCTTGGTGTTCGCGGATATGGCTTCAAGTTTGTTGTGAGAGGAATGTCTCTCAACAAGGTCCGAGCTGGTCTGATGATCACCGGGATTGCTCTGGCTGCAGCAGTTGCCTCGATGGGTACGGTGATGGTTGGTGGTTTCAACAACAGCATCCAAGTGTACATGGACCAGAATGAACACTGGGACCTTCTCGTCGATTTCAAGGACCCAATGAACTCCTCTCAAATTGACGCTCTCATGGCTCAAGTGGAGGATGTTGATAGCTATGAACCATACCTGAAACTGGGAACTACTGCAATCATTTCAGATAGACCGAAGCTCGTAAGCCTTCTATGCCTCGACCCCGCAGGTCAGCTGCATGATTTCAACCTTGAAGCGGGCCGGATTATTCAGGATGCACTCGAGGTAATTGTTGATGTCACCGTCGCTTCTTTGGTGGGTGTCGAACTAGGAGATACAGTCAATCTCACGATTGGTAGTTCGTCAGAGCTGTTCTCTATCGTGGGTCTAGTTAGTTCGCCAATGAATGTCTTCTACATCTCTCTTACTAAGGCTACTGACATGCTTGGTATGGAGATGCTGAGCGGACTATTCGTCAAGACTACACTAGGAGCAGACTCCGACGCTGTGGCGGACGCTGCCTTCTCCCTTGATGATGTGGAGAATGCGATGACAATGGAGGAGGCATCAAGCGGGGTGGTCAGCGAAGCGCAAGGTGTCGCTGTGTCCATAGGAATGGCAGCAATCGCAATGCTTCTGTTGCTGGCGGTGGTTTGGAACATTGTGTCGATAAGCGTAGGTGAGAGAATCCCGGAGCTTGCTCAACTTGAGGCAATTGGCTGGTCGAGAAACTCGCTCACTCGACTCCTGTTCCTGGAAATCTCGATTGTAGCGCTGTTTGGAATCGTGCTATCGGTTCCTGTCACTCAAATGATCTCCGGGTTATTTGATGGCTTCATGAGGACCTACATTCCCTTCTATGTTGCGTCATTCGATATCGCACCACTGCTCGGCGTAGCCATCCTCACTCTATTCACGGCAATCCTGGCATCGCTTCCTTCAGCCAGAAAACTCAGGCGAATGAATATTGACACTGTGATTCGTGATAGGTTGTTGACGTGAACAGGCACATCTTCTTCTGGCTCCGTTTGGGTCATGCTTGAACCCTTGTCATTCTCTACGAGGTCTTGGGAAGAAGAGAGGAACTCTCTCCTTGTATAACAGGTACTCCTCACCGAATCTTTCTGCTAGCTCTTTCTCCTCCCACTTGATAGCAAATCCGAACATGACAAGAAACAGCATGGTAAGTATAAGGAAGAATGTCAACCTCAGTAGGAGAGTCCAACCTATCAAGAGAATGGTACCGGAGAAATACAGTGGGTTTCTGGTGTAGGCATATGGTCCTGTGGTTACTAAATGGCTCTCTTCCTTGGTCATATAGAGCTCATCGCCGAAGGCTCTACGCATGGTGAGGCTTCTCAGAGTGAGAGCCATGATTGGAAATCCTACGGCCAGCAACAAGATACCGATCACTACGGACCAGAAGAGGTCTATTGGTAGGATCCAGGGTAGGCCAAGAAGAACGATGACAGTCAGGGAAACTGCTGATAAGACTAAGAATACAACGGGCACCAATACGCGAATAGGCGGTGGTGTTCTACGCTCCGCCAATCTTCAACCTCGCTCCTGCTGACTGCTATTAACTAGATTCCACTTAACCCTGTCTTCTAGTGATGAATGGGAGAACACAGCCCTCATATCTAGCATCTGTTGGTAGGCCACCGTCACAAGCAACCGAAACCTGTCGAATACCATCAGTAGTTGTGACGTTTGCGAATTTTCAAAACCAGCGTCTGACACGCATCTTGTACTCCAGATATTCGACTCCAAAAGCCTCCTCTAGCTTCTCCTCTTCCACTTTGATGAACTTGTATCTGAAGATGAGGTAGACTAAGATTAACCCTAGAAAGACAACCAGACTGCTCAACACTACGACCAGGCCAGTCATCATTAAGAGACCTCCCAGGTAGAGTGGATTCCGACTGTAACGATAAGGACCAACAACAACGAGGCTTGAAGGAGTTTGCATTGGTTCCCTAGCGGCTAGGCCAATCTTACCAACATGCAGCAGATTGTAGTTTGCCCACACAACTAAACCCATTCCTACAGCAATTGGAGGGAGACCGATAAGACTGTAGGGCAGGGGAATGATGTCTGCTGGAAAGGTAAAGATGTCAACGATGATTTGTCTGTCGATATTGAAGATGTAGATCGGTGCTAGTAGTAGAATAGTCACTATTGTTGAAGAAACCAGAATTCCCAGCCCTTTCAAGAAGATGTCGACCCAAGGATGCTTGGTCTTCAGTTCCTCATAGTCTATCATCCTCGAATGCAGAGAATCTTTCCTCAGCGTTTCCGGAATCAATGGATGATTCAAGGGTCTTGTCACCAATCAGACGTTCAAGAGAGGTTGGCTGCAAATCCTTCGACTTCTTCCACAAACAGCTCTGGATTGTGGGAGTGGATTACATGGTCAGAGTCGATTCTCTTGAAATACATTTCCGGCGCAATCTCACGAGCCCGCGCAGCATCATTATCGTCCATTGCACCGACTAGGCCGTATTCAGGATGCCTTAGCCAGTTTGCATGGAGTAGTAGCATCGGACACCCAGCACGCCTCAAAGCGTCAGCATGGTCCAGACCTTCGTAGATGCGGCCATCAAGAAAGGCCTGAGAGAAGTCAGCGTCAAAGGTGACCAAGACGTCAGTTATCCGTCCGAATCTTCCTGGGAGGGAGGGATTGCCCGAACGTAGCTTCTGAGATGCCCGAATCAGGAAGGACATGAAGTATGCAGCCGATCTAGGCACTCCCCGGAACTTTCCACCCTCCACAGGTCTCTTGACCTTCATGAAGGCTCTTGCAAGTCCACCAATGCTTCGTGACTCTTTGAGCTCCCGACTCATCTCTACTGTGACCTCAAGGACCCTGTAGACGTAGTTGTCCTCTTTGATCCTTGGCCATTCTGAAGAGAAGAGGGGTGCGTCCTCCATGATGATTCCCTTGACAAGGTCCGGTCTGTTTGCGGCCAACCACAGTGCGATGAGACCGCCAGAGGAGTTTCCTGAGATGATTGCTGGTTGTCCGACGGCGGTGTCAAGGAATGCAGTCATGTCCCTACCAATGGAGTTGAACGTGTATTCTCCAGTTGTCCAGTCAGACTTCCCATGTCCTCGTACGTCGACGGCAAAGACATGGAAATTCTCAGAGAGCAAAGGTAGCACCTTCTCGTAGGTCTTCCAGTCTCCGCCCTGACCAGGTATGAGAACAAGAGGGAGCCCATTCTTCGGGCCTTCCACGTAGTTGATGTTGATCTCGCCAGTGTCAAGTAGCTTCTCTTCGAATTGCTCCATACTTCAGTCATAGAGGTGAAGACTTATAAATTTTCATTACGATGCAAGATATGCAAAATAAGAGAGTTTGTATTCGATTCCGGTATGACGAGAGGTGGTAGTTTGACAGACGAGAAGTACGCGCGGTTGAGAACATCCTTTGTGCAGACCCTTGAGGACTTTGTGAAGTATCGCGGAAACGACCCGATGATAGCAAGAATCTATGCCATGATAGTACTCTCAGCAGAACCCCTGACACAGGAGCAGATTGCGAAGGCCACTGGATATTCGAGAAGCCAAATCTCCCGCTACCTTGCTAACCTAGAGCAAAGGCAGATGGTCACAAAGGAATCCTCGCCTGGCTCAAGGACACAATTGTATGGAGGGGACACAATACCCTTTCTCGATGGATTCAGAATGGGACTAGAAACTGCCGAGAGATTCATCAAGAGCAGGCTTGAGATCATAGACCATATACTGGACGAATGGAAGACTCTGCCAGAGAGTGTCAAGGCGACAAAAGAGAGTAGAAAGTTGAAGGAGGTCGTAACGGTCTTCTCTGCCTGGTTTGGGAGCTATCTAGACCTTCTCACTGATTTCAATCTGCGTTTCAATGAGCGACTGAAGAAGATTGAGCGAGAACTGCTGCTTATGAAATTCTAGTTGTTCTCACGCTTGATGCGAAGTACCTTTAAACAACGCACCGCCCCCGACAGCCCGCACAGCATGATTCCAGATTCTGAGAAATGCACTTGGGTCAATAGAAGATACGCATTGGGATATACTTGACAATAGTCTTCATGAAGGAGAGGTCATAGGAATTGAGAACAGGTTCATTGCATATCTTCGTCTTCTCAGGGACGCCTCGAGATCTAGTTGAGAGGCTACTTGAATCATATCAAGACCGTTTGAAACATCATTTTGCTGATGTCACTTTCCGGTCAGAGGAGCTTGCTGTGCCCGGAGGTGCGCACCTCGCGCGTCGCAGGCAGTACAAGGCCAGACCCTTCCTAAGGGCGCTTGAGATTCATACCGATCACTCCACTCATGCACTTGGTCTAGTCGACCTTGACCTGTTTGTTCCCGACCTCAACTTCATCTTTGGGACTGCTCAGTTCGGCGGCAATGCAATTGTGGCGTTGCCAAGACTTCGTCAGTCCTTCTACGGTCTTCCTGATGATGATTACCTGTTCTTCCAGCGCACAGTGAAGGAGGTCTTTCATGAACTTGGACACGTATTGGGGCTTCGTCATTGCACAAACCACTGTGTGATGCAGTTCTCAAACTCTCTATCTGATACTGATAGAAAGCCTGACGCTTTTTGCCGGGAGTGTCTGCTACTCCTGGATTAGGGCGGCCGACAACACTGCTACGAACTTGTTCTTATGGAGAATGAGGTCATGTTGCCTCGCAGCTGCCTTTGACTATAGACAGGTCTTGTCCGCAGTTTTGGATTCGGAACGCCGATATACCCCTACCCAGTTCCTCAATTGACTGAAGTGTCCTACGGCGTGGAAGAGATTCTGTCGTATTGCACCGCTTATTGTTGTCTTCTCTCCCCATTGAAATGTGAATTCAGAGTTGAGGTCCGCATCTAGGAAACCCTGTATTGCTGAGATCATTCGATCTATGGCCCTATGTAGATCGTCAATGGGACTATTCGTTGGGCGAAAAAGAGTGGAATCATTAAGGAACCAATTCCCAGCATCCTCAAAGATCGCCTGGACAGTATGGTGGAAAGTTTCTCTGACACTGTATTCGTTTGAGCTGATTCGATAGTCCCAAGCATCTGCCTTCTCAGCAACTTCTATTGTCTGAAGACCATGGGAACGAAGATAGTCCCACAATTCAACGTAGACGTCGACCATGCTCATTGAAATCTCAACCCCGGAGTATGTACTAGTTGATTCTGCAGTAGCTCTTATCCGTTTTGAGTAAATCTGACAATCAAAGAATTCGGCGACCTGATGCGAAGTATCAATAAGCGAGCCCTTGTCACCACTGATAGGTATCATTGCATCATTGCAAATCTTGCAAAGATTGATTAGGTCGAGTGGCACATCGATCTATGCCTGATTAGTTCTGGCACAAAAGGTGGTTCGGATGGCTCTAGTTGAAACTGTGAATCTATCAAAGGTATACAGGATGGGCAAGGTTGAGGTTCATGCACTCCGGGAGATAGACCTCAAGGTCGAACAAGGCAGGTTTGTGGTCATTCTGGGCCCCTCAGGCTCTGGAAAGACTACACTGCTCAATATCATTGGGGGAATGGATACACCAAGCGATGGAAGAGTCTTGTTTGAGGAAGGAGAGGTTCCTACAAAGATCAAGGAACTTGCAGAGCATCGTCGTGAAAACATTGGATTCGTGTTTCAGTTCCTTAACTTACTGCCTACATTGACAGCGGTAGAGAATGTGGAGCTAGCTCTAGAACTAGTGGGAGCACCAACTAGTGAGGGAAAAAGGGATTTCAGTAAGAAAGCAATTCGAGAACGAGCCATCGAGCTTCTAACTAAGGTTGGCCTTGAAGATAGACTCCATCACTTTCCAGCTGAGCTCTCAGGCGGAGAGCAGCAGCGTGTGTCTATCGCACGAGCATTAGCAAAAGACCCGCCTCTTATCGTAGGTGATGAGCCTACTGGATCACTTGACTTCAAGACGGGAGTTGAGGTCCTGCGAGAACTCCTTCGACTCCGAAGGGAGGAAGGAAAGACGGTTCTACTTGTGACTCATAATAGAGAGATCTCCAAGATTGCAGACATCATCATTGAGATCCGTGACGGTCAGATTGGAGAAATGATTGAGAATCCTGACATGAAGAAGCCAGACGATCTAAGGTGGTAGAAGTACGTGCCCAGACGGAAGCTCTACTGGTCAGTCTGGAGGGACATCACGAGTCATAGGAAGCAATTTGCTGGTCTTGTCATGATGATGGCATTGGGTGCCGGTTCTCTAGTTATGTTTACAGAAGCGTACATCAACCTGCAAAACTCCTACCAGGGAACATATCAAGCACTGAATCTTGCGGACTTCAGGCTCTCTACTGTAATCCAGACTGAGATGATGCCGGCGACAGAATTACACGAGATAATGAATGATCTCTCTAGAGAATATCCTATAGAGTCCTATGAGTTACGCATCATACACGAGCTGACAGCAGTCAAGGACTCTGACGAAGGCCGCTCGCTAATCGCAATCAGACTTGTTGGATACAATGCAACAGAAGGAAGACAACCAGAGGTAAATCAGGTGTCTTTGCTTGACGGAAGATGGTTTGTCGATTCCGATAATTGGAACAATTCAAGGTCTTATAATGAGTATGTAGTAGTCGCTGAAACCAAGCTTGCCGGGTATCACAACCTAACACCAAATGACAGGTTCATATTGCTTAAAGATGGGAACATCAACCAGACCACCGAGGTGAGAATTATCGGTGAGGTGGGAACCGCAGAGTACCTCTGGTTAGCTGTTTCCTGGCAAGATATCATGCCTTCCTCTCGGAGGTTTGGTGTGATGTACATTCCCCTGGCAAGTCTGCAACATATGTTAGGTGTGGGAGCCAATGATGTAAATGATATCTGTATACTAATGGAACCTGGGACCTCAGAGGCGGTTAGAGATGAGGTCATGGGTGTGTTAGAGAATGAGATGCGGGACCGTGGGTTCAACATCATGCCACCCATTCCCAAAGAGGATGAGCCGCCATATGCTGCCCTGCAATTCGATCTTGAGGGAATGACAGAGATAGTTGTTGTATTTCCAGCATTCATCATTATACTCGCTATCTTCAGCACATATGTCACAATGTCAAGGCTCGTTGCAGCCCAGAAACAGGAGGTTGGAGTAACTCTTGCGCTCGGGTATTCACAGAAAGATATCTATCGGAAGTATCTCGTGTATGGAGTTCTAGTTGGTCTGATAGGAGGAGTACTGGGGATTCTTCTCGGGGAAGTATCTGGTAGATGGTTTACAAACATGTACCTAGACATGACGTCCAATCCATTCAGGAGGATTGCCATCTATCCTGATGTGTATCTCATTTCAGTATCCATCACATTGATGGTATGTGTGACAGGGTGTATCATTCCAGCTCGTTCATCCTCAAGAATGATTCCTGCTGCTGCAATGAGGGATGATCCCGCAGAAGTAGTGATGGGAAGAGTGACTCTTGTTGAGCGTATTGTCAAAAGACTGACTGGCTCTGAGCCAAGAGTCAGTACAAAGATCATCCTCCGCAACCTATTCAGAAACAGAAGAAGGACATTCTCCACCCTATTAGGAATCATGCTGAGTTTCATCCTAGTCTGTGCTACAGCTGCTGCTGATGACTCATTTGGGCTCACAATGGACAAGTTGGCTGTCAAGGAGGGGTGGGATCTTCAGGTACAGTACATCGACTTCAAGCTCGAAGGGGACATCGCTGATGACATCGATCTCATCAATTCGTGGGATGAGGTTGATACAGCATTCAGTGCGATCACATTCTCGACATTATTGACATCACCGGAGGGGGATCTCGAATCACTGCTACAGATCAGAATACAGGATCCAGTTGAATCAATACACAACTTTGAGTTCAGTAGTGCAGAGGGGGCATTCAACGACACAGGCATTGTCATCACAAGCGGCACTGCGAAGAAACTCCAAGTTGGTGCTGGAGAGAACGTGAGTGTGCTTCACCCAAGGTTCAATATCACATCACTCATCCCCTTAGAATATACTTTCGAGATGGTGAAATCTAGCGTTAGAGTGACAGGAGTGACATTGGAGTCGACCAGCCTAGTTTGTTGGGTGAGCTTCTCAGTCATGCAGCGATTGATCGGAAATGTGCCACTTGACTCGAACACCCTCTACATCAAGTTGGATAATCCGTCTAGAAATAATATAGAAATCATAAAACAGAGAATAATCAATCAGATCACAGGCATTAGGTCCGCGGTTTCAGTGGCAGACACAGCTCGTGACATGGATGAGTACCTTGTGACAATGCGTCTCTTCCTCTACTTCCTGATTGGATTCTCGATAACTCTCGCAGGTTCGATCGTGCTTACTACTGCTGTCATCAACGTGCTTGAGAGAAAACGAGACGTGGCAACGATACTCACACTGGGCGCACCATATAGCCACTCTCAGAAGTCTTTCCTTCAAGAAAGTATACTGGTTGCAGGAATGGGTGTACTAGTCGGAATCCCAATGAGCTATCTGGCTTTGGAAGTACTTGCCAGTGCGTTCAGTACAGAGTTCTTCACCTTCTACACTACAGTCTATCCGACAACAGTCCTGGGCTCATCACTTGTCGTGTTCTTAACCGCTATTATAGTTCAGTGGCTCTTGGTCAGAGGATTCAGAAAGATGGACCTTGCGGTGGAAACTAAGAGGAGGACTGTCGGTTGAAGAGAAGTGTAGTTTCAATAGTCCTAATAGTCCTCCTTGTTTCGATTCCTCAATCCTCAAAACATGCATCTGAGAGGATTCTGACTATCAGACAAAACACTGGTCTTATTGAGTCAGCCCTTCCATCCTCACCCATCATACCCAAGCAATGGTTTGAATACTGGACCAACAATAGTGGCGGAGATGGTGGTAATCTACGTTACAAGATAACCTCCAACACTAACAGCACATGGTGGGAGGTGGAGATCTGGAATCAGACAACGAGTATTCTCAATCAGACATCCTATGTCAAGAGAGTTTCAGGAGAGGGAGGTCACGCGCACTGCTATGCGGTTGAGGACTATGCTGTATATACCGCTTTTGGAACAAGTCACCCCTATCAATGGGACAGATGGTTTGACCTAGATGGAGTTTCTGTCGGATCCGACATCGGGCCTGTTGAGAGCGAGGAGGGCGAGAGTCTTCTCCTTACCGTCAACACCACTGAAACCATCACGACACAAGCTGGGACATTCGAGTGCTGGCTTGCCAACGTAAGTCAGTTCGAGATGGGGTTCTGGTTCTATACCAACTATTGGATTGACAAGGATTCTAATGTCACTGTCAAGGCTACAATAGAGTTTCCAGCATTTGGACAGCTGTTGGTTGATGAATTGGTAGCCGCATCATGGTTGACTCCTCCTCTGATTGATTCTGTATACAGTGACGCTGGGAAGTTCAGCGCCGAGATAACATGGAACACAGACAAGGAGTCAAACTCAACTGTGAACTATGGAGTCAGCACAGACAGTCTGAATCTGACTGAGGCCCGAACAGGCTACGTAACATCACACTCAGTGTCATTGGCTAATCTTCAACCTCTCACAACCTACTATTTCGAAGTCATTTCTAAAGATTGGTGGGGAAACTCTGCCACTGACAACAATAGTGGCACATTCTATTCATTCGCAACACTGTCCGCAACTGGTCCTGAGATTAGCTCAATAGTTGCAGACCCTCAGAGTAATTCATCAGTGAGAATCTCCTTCTACACAGATGTCGAAACCAATGTCACTCTCTGGTATGGTGAGAGCGAACCCTTTGGGAGTAATGTTAGCAACCCAACCTTCTCAACATATCACGAGATAGACCTCATAGGACTCGAGGAGTGGACTGTCTATTATTACGAAATAGGGGTTTCTGACAATATTGGAAATAGGGCAAATAGCTCAGTCCGATCTATCCGCACCCTTGACCAGACAGCACCTCTTGTCACATTGTACAATCATTTCGTTCAGAGGGACGCGCTCAATGTGACCATTCAGGCCAATGAAGAGTTCCGGTGTGAGGTCTACACTGGAGTGAACGAACAGAGTCTCTCTTTGGATCAGAATAGGACCGTTTTCAGCGACATTCATGTCATTCTACTAACTGGTCTTGATTCGTACAGCACAATATACTATCGCGTAAAGTTGGTGGACCCATCCGGAAATAACTTGGTATACCAAGATGGAACCCAACCGTTCTCTGATGACATCCCGGACTATCTCGAACCAGAGATTAGTCATCCTGACGATATCTTTGTCATGGAAGGACAAGCCATTCCAGAAATAGTCTGGAACATTGCTGATCAGACTCTGGCGTCATATGAAGTGAAAGTTGATGGTGTGAGTCAAGGAGTTGTGTCCTGGGACCAAATGGCAATCACTATCGATTTGGAGCGACTGGACCTGGAAGTCGGGACACACTCCATCGAGTTGATAGTTCGTGACGGCTTTGGAAACGCGGCCACGGATGTCGTTGTCGTCACGATAATGGAAAGGAGCACACAACCTCTCGGTGGGGATCAGGGTATTTTGCTGGTCGTGGGCGTGTTGATTGTTATCATCGTAGTCATGCTTTGGCGAAGAGGGTGAGTGAGTCTTATTGGAGTACGAGAATACTAACGTGGTGGATGGGCTGGTTAATCATCCCCTCGGCGGGGGTGTTGCAGCCATTTGACTACCGACACAAAAAGGAACAGACGGGAGCTTCGTGAGATAGAGCATGAGCTTCTCTTGAGATATGAGCACATCTCAGAGTCTTTTGGCTTCCAGGGACTCAAGGCAAAGCTCCTCAGTGTTCTCTTCATCTCTGCAGGCAAACCCAGGTCTCTGACAGAGTTGGCCGAATTGACACATTTCTCAAAGGCTTCAGTATCGCGTACTATGAAGGAACTTGAAATAGAGATACCCTTCATAATTGCTGTCAAGAAGCCTCAGGACAAAGAGAAGTATTATCGGGTCGAGGTCGAGTTCATGGACATCATTGTCGGATTCTTGATCAAAGCTGTACATGATGAAGCAATACCCACTCTGGAAGGTACTGCCAAAGCGCTGGAGCGGTTAGAACAACTCCGTAGGAGGGTCAGAGACAAGTCTTCTCGAGCGGAGATTGACTCCTTCATTGAAAGGACCCGTTATGTCAACAAGACCTATCAGAAGTATCTCTGGATGGCTGAGAAGATGATAGCACGGATGGAAGAGCTAGATAGGGAATGGCGAGAAACCCACAAAGATGAATAGTCCAATATCATTGAAAGCTTGTCTTTTCTAGAGTCTGTTCACACGCCTGATGCGAAGTATCTATAAGCAAGCCACTGTCCACAGCGGCCCGTTAGTATAATTGTACATGTAGAGGTAGGTTATCAATAGCAATTTGAAATTGGTAGGTGGAGAGGAGTTAGTGACACAAAGAAAGTGTCCAAAGATTGCTTGGCGACCAGCTTGACAGCGTTATTCTTGAAGTACGTTGCCGGCTCATATCATGAGTATTCCTCTTAGTCATAGGATTGCATCTTGCTCCCATAGTGCGTGTCAATGAGTCGTTTCGCACGAGGGATGACCAATGC
>CAYFTD010000042.1:0-2537 GCA_964345915.1 uncultured archaeon | reverse complement strand
CCTCCTTCACTTTTGGAGTCGCAATCCCAGAAACTCTCACTGCTATATCTGCCGCCATCTGGCTGTGGTTGGCATGGTCTCGATATATGGTCCGTAGGACTCCTTCGACCCAGTAGATTGTGTGACCTGCCTAGGTTCATCGAAGTTTGCGCATAACCTGCTGTGCAAACTCATTACTCATGTCAAGTTCTTCGCCATATGGGAAAAGGACCGGAAAATGGCTGAAAACGATGCCAAGGAGATGCTCATACTGCAGTCTTATTTCATCAATGCTTCCGGCCCATGCTCCGGGCAAGTGTGACTGTTTCTCTTCATACTGATCTAGAGTGATGCCTTGTTCCCTTGCTCTTCTCTTGTTGAATTCCTTGATCTCTTCCCTGTCATCAGTGATGTAACAGTAGCCAAGAAATGTCCTTGTGATGGAGTCGTAGCTTCTTCCAACTGTTTCACAGTGACTCTCTAGCGTCTTCAAGAGTCGCGGAATCCTCTCAGAAGCCCAGGGCGAGAAGTTGCTCATGTTTCCATATTTCGCTACCAGCTTGAGGGTGCGCTTCTCTCCATGGCCCCCTATGAGGATTGGAGGGTGGGGTTTCTGCACAGGTTTAGGCGCAAAGACTGCGTCCTTGAGTCTATAGTATTCTCCTTCGAAGTTGGTACGTTTTTCTGTCCAAAGCTTCAGAATGACCTGAAGGGTTTCCTCGAGCCTATCCATTCGTTCTCTCAGTGAAGGAAACGGGTACCCATATGCCTCGTATTCAACCCTCTTCCAACCCGCTCCTATGCCGAAGATGAGACGTCCTTTCGTTACCATATCTAGGGTTGCAGCTATCTTCGCGAGGAGGGCAGGAGGACGATATGAGTTGCATGTCACAAGAACACCAAGTTTCAGTTTCGATGTCTTGGCTCCGAGTGCCGTGAGCAATGTCCAAGCTTCAAGACTGTTTGTGTCTACAGAGGCGGTGTCCTTGAAGAAGTGGTCACAGGTCCAGACAGAGTCGTATCCGGCTCGTTCAGCATTCAGCGTGATATTCTCGATAGTCTGGTAGTCAAATCCAAACAGAGGCTCAAAATGCACCCCAAAACTGATTGTCATGATAAAGCCCAGTAGACCCATTTGCTGCCTGACTGAAAAGGTCTCGTAGAAAGACGTAGGAGGGCTCTCCATTCTACAGGCTCATCAGGACACTGCAGGATCCAGTCGATTCCCCATACTACTTCCCAAGACTGCCTATGGACACAGGACATACTTTTTACACCGTTCTTCACAACAACCATCTCCGAATCATACCGATGTATTCTGAATGCAGACACCAACCATGATCCTAGAGATGATGACATATCATGGAAAGCGAAGCACCAGCCACAGCAGGATGGTACAGGTGGATAGTCCTAGTTCTTACCTGGCTCGTCTACTTTGCTTTCGGTCTAATCCTGACTTCGATTCCACCATTGGTCACTCCCATAGCTGCCGATCTCTCGCTGACATTCTCTCAGATGGGTGTCATCCTAGGCAGCGTCATTCTGATGTACATCCCCCTAGCAATTCCAATAGGCGTGTCAATAGATCGCCTCGGTGAGAAGAGGATGATCACCGCAGGAGTTCTGTTCATCTCGCTGTCTACAGTCCTTCGTGCATTCGCATTCAATTTCGAAACGCTATTCCTCACAGTATTCCTCTTCGGATTCGGCGGGCCGACCATTTCCACTGGACTTGCCAAAGTTGTCGCATCGTTCTTTGAAGGAAGAGAGCGAGGTTTAGCCTCTGGCATTTACATGACCGGGGCGATTATCGGGTCTTCCACTGCCCTAGCCATAACGAATTCCCTAATACTCCCCCTTGTGGACACTTGGCGAAATGTGTTCCTCTTCTATGGTGTGACTGGGATTCTCATTGCCGCTGTCTGGGTCTTGCTGGCTAGGGAGCCAAAGAAGAGTGAGGATTATGACGAGGGCACTCTATCACTGAGAGAGATGGCAGGAACTTTGCTTGGCCACAGACAGGTTTGGATTGTTGCAATCATCGGTTCATCATCCTTTCTCGTATTCTACGGGTTTACGAATTGGCTGCCGACACTGCTAGAGTTGAGGGGACTGAGTCCTACTGATGCAGGACTACTATCTTCTCTGCCCGGATGGGTCGGTCTGGCAGGCAGTGTGATCATTCCTGGCCTGGCCAAGGCAGGGTCAAGAAGACCAATCATCATCATTACTCTGCTTATTCTAGGGATAAGTATGATTCTGGCGGGGCTGACCTATGGATCATTTCTCCTTGCTTCATTAGTTGTGTATGGAGTAACCAGCGGCGCTTCTATGCCCCTGTTACTTGTGGTCCTCATGGACCTTCCTGAGGTAGGAGCAGAATACACTGGAGTTGCCAGTGGAGTCTTCTTCTCGATAGGAGCATTCTGCGGTTTCATGGGACCAATTATCGTTGGCTTTCTGACGGATGTGACCGGATCATTCATTCCAGCCGTAACTGCGCTGGCACTAGTTGTAGAGGCAATGATAGTACTAACTCTGTTCTTAAAAGAAACGTA
>CAYFTD010000041.1:0-5427 GCA_964345915.1 uncultured archaeon | reverse complement strand
GACAAACGTGCGTTTAAGATTGCAGGGGAATTGGTCAATAGATGCAGAATCGCAGAGGTTGAAGACTCTCTCATGGAGCTCCCAGTCGATGATCAGCTTCTGGGGCATGCGACCCTTGTTGATGGAGTGTTGGCGACAAACGATAAGAAGCTGCGAGCTCGAGCAAGAACGCTTGGAATTCCAGTTCTATTCTTACGAGCGCAGAAACGCTTAGCCCTTGATGGGACGTTGCCATGAGACCTTTTCACAATCTTTTTATGTTTACCAAATGGTTGCACCGCTGAGCCGTCGGGTCCAGACCGATATACTTTGGCCAGTGGTCTGATTATTCTATGATTGTCCTGTCAGGCGAGGAGCGACTGTAAATGTACAGTGTAGTAACAGTTCGAGATGTTGTCCGTATTCCTCCGAAGGAATTTGGAGCCCCGATAGAGGAAGCCGCAATGGTCCATCTGCGAAAACAGCATGAGAACGTCTTGGACAGGGACATAGGACTCATGATTGCCGTCATTGGCATTGATGAAATAGGTCAGGGTCGACTCATGCCTGGAGACGGTGCAACCTACCACTCCGTCACATATCGAGTTCTTGTGTTCAAGCCAGTCAGAGGAGAGCTTGTAGAAGGCAACGTGGTTGAGCTGATGGACTTTGGAGCATTCATACGAATGGGACCACTCGATGGGCTCTGTCACGTGAGCCAGATCTGTGATGATTTCATAACTCAGGACGCAAAAGGCAGCGCGCTCTTGGGCAAAGAAACAGGACGCACCCTTACCGAGGGCGACAAAGTAAGGGCACGAATCACATCGATAAGCTTTGAGTCCGGAAACAGGTCTGGAAAACTAGGTCTCACCATGAGACAGCCGTTCCTTGGCAAGATCGGTCCTCAGCACTCTTGGATAGAGGATGATGTGAGAAGCGCTCGTGGGGACAAGCAAAAGAAAGAGGGTAAGAAGAAAAAGAAGTAATGCTGGAGGGATTATATGGCGAAGATGAGAGCCTGTCGAACGTGCCACTACTTGACCACAGAGGATCAGTGTCCCAACTGCAAGGGTACAAGTCTGTCGACATCATACACGGGCATCGTCGTCGTTCTTCCAGGAAGGAATCCTCGCGAGGACCCGAGAAAGAACTCTTACATTGCTGCTCGGCTTAACATCGACAAGCCAGGCAAATACGCCTTGAAGGTTCGCTAACACCTTCTAGAGCTATTGTCTGCGGTGAAAGCTTTATTAGACAACCCAAGGTCGGATGGCTGACCCGCGCTAGAGATTGGTCTAGCTTACGTACGTGATGCCAATGAAAGTTGAGATTCTCCAGGAAAGGGAAAACAAGCCTCTTGCTAGGAAGGAGATTGAGTTTAGAGTGAAACATGTCGGCAAGACAACTCCTAGCAGAGCTGATGTCAAGGCGAAGATAGTGGCACATTTCGACGCCGACGCATCCACAGTGGTGATTCGAAACCTTGTGACGAAGTTTGGCATTGGAGTGACAGACGGTTCGGCTAGGGTATACGAGGACCCTGAACAGATGAAGAAGGTGGAGCTCGGATATATTCTGAAGAGGCATGAGTCGGAGAAAAAAGAGGGAGAATCATAGATGACACACAAGATGTACAAGGTCGACTCGAAGACAGGCGAGGTTACATCGGTAAAACGAGCCTGCCCACGGTGCGAGAAGGGTACCTACATGGCCGAACACTCTGACCGCTTTGCATGCGGAAGATGTGGCTATACCGAGTTCAAGCGCAGAGGAAAGAACCAGAATAATGCTTGAACGATTCTCTTCAACAGTTGCTGAGAAGCATTACTTTGTCGCGACTGCAATAATCAGAGTGGCCTCATTATCATATGCACTTCCATCTAGGTTTCCGTAGATTTGGACTTCTGAAAAACCTGCGCTCGTCAGCATGTTCCTAATCTCTGTAGCCGAGTAAATCCAGTGTTTGAACTCCCACCGGTGGGTTTTCCCTCCTCTCTCAATGAAGTGCCAGGTATTGTGCATCATTGACCAGTCATTGGCAACATTTCTCTTGTACAGGATGAAGCCCTCATCACATTCACGCCAATCCTTCGTGAGGAAAATCCTGGCGAGGACCTCCTTCCCAGCCGAATGATAGACGAACCTTCCTCCGTGGCTTAGAGAAAAGTGTATGTTCCTCAATACTCTCATCTGATTCTCAGGGTCCTCAAAGAAGCCAAAGGACGTCTGCATACTCAGCGCGATGTCGAAGGAGCTCTCTCTACGAAACGCTCTCATGTCCTGAAGGACGAATTCGATATCTAGATTCTCACTGGCCGCATGTGTCTTTGCTATCTCCAAGTAGCATTTCGTGCGGTCTACACCCACTATGCTGTGACCCCTTCGAGCGAACTCAAGTGAGTGTCTACCTACTCCACAACCCAAGTCGAGGATTCTCTTGTCAGGCCGAATCTCCAAGAGTGATATGAGACCTTCAACCTCTCCAAGTGCCCTAGCAATGCTTGCTTCGTCAAACATGAGTGGTCCAACCAGCTCCCACATCTCGTCGTTCTCATACCAAGGAGCTTCGCTCTTCTCTGTCAAAAGACCCACCTCCTCTGCACTGTTGTCCGTGCTCAGATATGAATCAATGGGCAGGTCTGGTTAGCCATTACTCGCCAACAATTGCCATCACCCATCTCACGAATAGCAGGACTCCAATGACGGCAGTTAGGACTATGTCCACTCCTAGGATGCCCGGGATGAAGACCTCTACGGCAACCGAGAGAAGCAGTGCAATTGGAAATGTCACTATGAACGGTAGAGTAGCAATTGTGAGAGATATCTCTTCGGTCGAAACCATTACATTCACGAGCAGTAATAACCAGACTGAATAGATGGCAATCAGGAGCGACACTTCTACAATCATCAGACTGTCATCTCGGGTGGCTCTTGCAGATAGAAGGATGTGTGTATCACAACCCACTGCATCCTTGTGTACTGGATTGTATTGATTTTAGTTCATATATTTCCAAGACTGCTTGAAACTGGTCTGAAGGAGTAGAGCGACTTCTTGCATCACCTAGCATGTCAGATGCAGACATGCAATGATTCCATCCTCATCTCGGCGTGCGTTGTACACCTCGCAGGCCTCCGCGGTCTTTCTCACGACCAGTTCGCATTCAATGTCCCTCAATCTGTCAGTCGTTTCATCCAGCACTTTCATTCTGCCATTGTGACCAGTGCCCACAATCAGCGTTCGAGGTCTAGAGTCAAGAACAGAAGCGAGGTCCTTCAGACAGAGCTCATGTCCACTCTTCCGCCACCAATCGCTCTCTACATAGTTGGGAAAGATGATGACATCATTCTTGTATTCTCGGCCTTCAACTACGATGCTGCCAAATCGGTAGTCATCTACACGCATGTTGACTCAATAGCTGCAAGTCAAGATAAGGAACTTGCTGGTTGACTGCACGCCTACTGTTTCTGCCTAATCGAAACTCCAGCATAGAGGATTAACAAGGTCAAGATCCCAACTGGGAAACTCCAGAATAACCAGGACACCCATTCTGGAAGATATACTATCGGTGACGGTGGACCACCTCCACCGTAGCCCCCGAACAGAACCGTCCAAAGGACGATGAGAATAGCTGTTTCTATGATAATGGCCGTCTTCGTGAAGCTCATAGCTGTTTTCGCACCTTGTCCGGAATCGAGAGCGCCTCTCCCAACGATCGATTGGGTTTCAAGTTCTTTGACAATTCTCACGAGGAGAAGGTTGAGAACCGGAAAGAAACCAAGCAGCACGACATCATAGTCTGGTGGGACAGGAGTGGGTCTGAAACCGAAGACCACAATGAAGTCATTCTCCTCCCAGCTCCAAGAACTGGTGTGACCTGCCACTATGAGCCTATTCTCAACATCAAATTCGCAACCACAGGGCTCGGTCATCCTTCCCTGTACAAGGAAGTCAGTCCAATGAAGCACACCATCTATGGAACAGCTGAATATCAGTATCTGTGGGGGCTGGGGAGCTGTGAATTTTGCAGAGAAAGACTTGGTTACCTGTCTGCCTGCAATCAGGCTTGTGACTCTGCCCCACCCAATCAGGTTGTCTGTCCCATTCAGACTGAATCCTTGGATTATGACTGAGTAGTATTCTCCCGGTTCGATATCAAACTCCCAAGTCTTATTGAGGTCGTAAGTATAGCACGTTACTCGCTCGAATGACATACCATGCGTCGCTGTGACAAACCGGTCCTCAGCTAGCTCGTAACTGCCCCAGTAAAGGCCCTAAGTGCGATTCCAGACCTCTGTTCCGTTGAGGTCGAACGCAACCAAGAATGACCCGCCATAGGGCCAGTATGGATCATCTGTTTCATATATCAGACCTGTGACCATGATCTTGTTCTGACTTGTTAGCCAAGAGTCGGTGGCCCTGGTACCATTCTGATGTGGGGGGCCAAACCACTCATTTTGCCATATGATTGAGCCTGAGGAATTAAGACGCATTAACAATGTCTTGTGACCGTTGTCGTAAATGTTCCCTATCACAAGGACGTCATCGCTCTGAGGCACCATTTCTAGTTCCATGAAGTCTGCCGCCTGAGTATAGACGATAGACATCCCCTCATACCGAAGAAGATGTGGAATATCAAGCGACCACATCTCATCACCGTCTGGACTCATCTTGATGACAATGCCCTTTTGCTCATCAAGGTCAGCACTCCGGACAGCTCCTGCAACGATGATGTTGTCCAGCGAATCAACTGCTACACTGACAAGAACGTCATTGGCAGACTCGTTCCAGGTCTTTCTCCATAGCTCTTGGCCTCCGGAAGACACCTTCACCATGAAGAATCTACCAGCATTGAAGTCAATTTCACTCCTCCCTACAACAATCACATTGCCCTCACTGTCAATTGTCATGTCTTCTGATACGTCGTTGTCCGGAGTACCGAGTATGATCTCATTCTCACTCCGTTGAGCTGTCAGCATGCCAGGCACATATGCCACAAGCAAGAAACTACAGAGTAGCAGAGCTGCGAGGAGTGCGGCATACATTCCTAGCTTTCTCATCGCCCTCAGTGATGTTTCGGGTACGACTCTTATTAAAACTCATGTGTGAATGGACACACTGAGTCATAAGAACAGGCGAACGAGAATGAACGTGGTTGAACAGAATCCGCCTAGAGAGTTGAGGACATCTCTACAGAGGCAGATCAAGCCGAGCCGTTGACAATGCAAAGACCTCGATTTCAGTATCATCTAGAATCATTATCTTTAGCATGAGAAGAAGTGGTAGATTGTAACCAAGACACTGAATGCGCAGCGTGCTGACTTGAGTACCGACGCGCTTATGTAAGACCCTCTCCATTAGACGCTACCGCGTGATTTGGGGTCTGGAGCATGTACGAACACTACGAACCAACCGAACGCGTGTTCGTGGACAGAGAGGAGTATCTC
>CAYFTD010000040.1:0-5345 GCA_964345915.1 uncultured archaeon | reverse complement strand
TCCACACGTTTCAATAGCCTCTCTCTTACCCTCTCCATCATTGAGTACCATAGTGCAACACGATCTGACAGACCGGGAGTCTTCTCTAAAGAAACGATTCTCTTTCTGTCTTCGTCCATGCCATAAAGGGGTATGAGGCCATGATATGTGTCTACCCATTGTCGAGTCTAGCGACCTTCGATTGGAGGACTACTGTCCGCGTGTCCAATGAATAGGAAATGGGCTATGTTTGAAACATCCTAGCTCAGGAGTGATGCAGGAAACGCGGGTCAAATCTCAATGTCTAGCAGATACTTACTTTGATTCCTCGTAGATCTTCACTGTCTTCTTCGTTTCAGTGATGTGTACAATCTCAAACTTCACTTCAGGTCTATAGTGAAGAACCATTCTTGCGAGCTGTTCAGGGCTGTCTGCTTCAAACAACTGAAATCCCTTGAATCCAACACTCATTGTGTAGTTGGGTGTGATAGGCTTTGCATACTTGTCGGGGCTCTTCTTGATCTCTTTTCTGAACTCTATTAGCTTCTTGACTGCGTTATCAATCTCCTTGGGATCGTATTCCCAGAATACTACATACTTCATTCAGTCACCTCACATATATATCTCAAACACAAAAGAACCGAATGAATAAGATACTTTCGAAAACATTCATTCGACAATGCAGAAGTCCAAAGCGACCAAGTGGATGTCCTCTCTGTTCGGCCTCGAGAATTCGTCATCCAGTGCAGACATGAGCCATAACTAGACTGAACAGAAGGAGTAAATACCGGCGCCTCTGTTCCATTTGCGACCCACGATGACAAAAGGACCGTATGAGAAACTGGCAGCTGTATTGAACAAGATACCCAACGGCTTCTCCCATATTGAGGACGGAACCCACATTCGGCTTCTACAGTGGATATTCTCACCAGAGCAGGCCGACCTAGCGAGCAAGATGAAGTTGCGAGGAGAAACCCCGGAAGAGATGGCGAACCGACTTGACATCCCGGTTCATGGATTGGAGGATAGGCTCGAAACCATGGTTCGGAAGGGACAGATATTCGCCTGGAATTCAAGTACGGGCAGGCGTTATGCTCTGACAGTCTTCCTAGGCGGGATATGGGAAGGTCAAATCCAAAGAATGGACAGAGAGTTTGCCCAGTTGATGGAGGACTACTTTGACAAGGGACGTGGAGTTGGACACTTTGACACTGAGCCGGCCGTACTCAGGGTAATTCCTGTGAACCGTGCAATCACCCCTGAGCTTGAGGTATATCCTTTCGAGGTAGCTGAGAACATCGTCCAGAATGCGAAGTCATGGGGTCTGAGAGAATGCATGTGCAAGAAGCAGTTGGGGGTCTTGGATCAGGATTGTGAATATCCGACCTCTGTGTGCCTTCTCATTTCATCGAGGCCCGGAGCATATGACGACGAAAGTCTGACAAAGCCTATCTCGAAAGAGGAGTCATTGGCCATTCTACTGAAGGCGGAGGAGGCTGGGCTGATTCATTGTTCTTCGAATGTTCAACAAGGCCATTCATACATATGCAACTGCTGTACCTGTTGCTGTGCAATGCTGAGGGGTCTGGTTCAGCTTGGTCAGCCACATGCCTTTGTCAATTCCAACTTCCAAGCCTCCGTGGAGCAGGGTGCATGTGCGGGCTGTGGTGACTGTGTGGCCCGATGCCAGTTTGATGCATTAAGTCTGGTTCAAGACATCTGCCAGGTAGACACTTCCCGTTGTGTCGGATGCGGTGTCTGTTCAATCGCGTGCCCCGAGAATGCGCTCCATCTTGTTTCACGGGATTCAGCTGAGAGAAGGACTCCTCCCGAGTCCAGAACCGACTGGAATACAAGAAGGGCGATTTCGAGAGGGCTTGACATGTCAGACCTTCTCTAGACGCTTCTAAATTCTGTGAAATCAGGAATCTTGAGTTTTCCAATTCAGGACGCTTTTGGTAGAACGAGGACGAAACTAGCCCCTTTCGTGTGGTCCTTCGGGACCCGGTCTTCAATCCAAATCTCCCCCTCATACCGATCAACAATCTGCTTCACCAGAGTCAACCCGATTCCCCATCCACGCCGTAACTTCTCATTGAATCGAGTGAGGATTGCCTCTTTCAGATTGTCGCTTATTCCTGGTCCTCGGTCTTCAATCTTCAACTTGAGTGTGCCATTTTCCTCCGAATCACATTCCAACACATCAATGACCACAGATTCACTCTGGTCCATTCTTGCGGCATTGTGTAGGAGGTTGTAGAAGAGATCAATGAGGAACTCGTCGGCCAATACGGCCTGTTGTCCTTTGATGAGGTTTGTATTGACCTTGATAATCTTATCCGGAAAAGAGTCGACAACTATCTCTATGGCATCCATCAGAGATTGATGCACATCAGTTCTTGAGAACCTTTTCTCCCCTCCAACAAGCCGCCCTAGCTTCTTGACATTACCAGTCAACGTGACTCCTCTTATCGTCTGTGCAAGAGCTCTGTTTGCGAGGGTTCGGAGTTCACTAGGTAGTTCTGGATCTCTCAGCATGAGTTCTAGACTCACAAGGATGCCCTGTTGCATGTTTGCCAAGTCGTGAGCCATAAGGTCATTATAGAACTCTGCCTGTGCTCTTGCAGTCGCAAGTTCTTCCTCGACCGTCTTTCTTCGCGTTATGTTTCTCGCTACTCCAAGAACCCCGATGGGCGTGTCATCGTTTTCGCGCAAGAACGTTCTAGAAATCTCAATCCACAATAATTCGCCGTCTTTCCGGTACATCTGAATCTCCAGAGGAGGCGACTCATAGCCGTCCTTGCCAACTGTTGCTTCTAATTGGAGTGAGTCTGTGAGAGCACCTTCGATGAGTTGGAGAGACTCCGGCGTCATCATGTCACTGAGTGGCATAGACAATGCTTCTTGAGGCGTGTAGCCAAGAACCTCCTCAACTGATGGACTGACATACGTGAACTGCAAGTTCATGTCAACAGTCCAGATAATGTCAACAGCATTCTCTGCCAACAGCCGGTATCTTTCTTCGCTCTCCCTCAGTGCATCAATGGCTCTATGCCTTTCAATGACCGCTGCAAACATCCCTGCGACCGTCTGAAAGAAGCCTTTATCTTCCTCAGACAAATCTCTTAGACTACGGTTTGCAATGTTCATGACCCCTAGAAGTTCATCACGCGCACCAACTATGGGCCAGAATATCAGAGACTTGATACCAAGCGATTCTATGACTTTCATGCGGGCCTTCAGCTCTGGGCTTCGAGAAACATCCGACTCGAAGATTGGTGTCCTTGTGCGAGCAACGCGTGCCGCGAGATACTCTGGATCATTGAGAAACACCTCATATTGGACATCTTCTTTTGGAATCCCCACAACCGCCTCTAACCTCAGGACTTCATTGTGATCATCGAATAGCCTCAAAGTGCCCAGGTCGAACTCAAGTGTTTCAACAAGCCCAGAGAGAACACGGTGGTACAGCTCGGGACTACCACGAGGTTGGAGTGCGGCCTCAGCAATTAGGCGAAACGCCCTCCTTTCCTGTAGGAAGATCTCATCCGACTCCATAATACTTCGCTCGGTATACGGGTTGAAAGTCACGTGGAACTGACAATGTCGCCCTGAATACCCTAGTAATAAGGGGCTTGGTCTGGACTGAAAGTTGAGAAAGAGGAATGAGCATCAACGAAACCGGCGAATCTTCACTCAATATTCCTTTCATCATCTTGGAAGGTTTGTTCCTTCTCTACCGATTCTTACCCATAGTGAATTACATATACAGACTCCGGTTGACGTTGAATAAGTTGGTCGCGATGTCATCAACAAAACCACTTCCCAAGAAGCTCTTCATCAAGGAAGGCTATTCGCTTCTCCTTGTGTCCGAGCCAGAGGGGTACAGAAACCTCCTGGGTGACCTACCAAGTGGTGTTACTGTAACCTCCACACCTTCCGAACCTGTTGACTTCATTCAAGTGTTCGTGAAGACTAGAGAGGAGTTGGAAAATCAACTTTCACAATTGAAGCAGTATCTCAAACAGGATGGGTTTCTGTGGATCGCCTATCCGAAGGGCACCTCCAAGATTAAGACTGACATAAACAGGGACAGCATCTGGGCGTATGCAAAGACGCTCGGTCTGAAAGCGGTCCATCAGATTTCGGTTGACAATACCTGGTCCGCGATGCGCTTCAAATTCGTTTAGACTTGCTGGGCTTAGAGTCTGTATTCTGTTCTGCTTTCGTTCGGCAGTCTTTATAGGTCCTCAAATCCATCGGTCTTTGACTGGTGGACGACGGATGCCCGAACACGAATCCAAGCCGCATCTCTCGGTATTCTGGGACTTCGAGAATGTCCACGAGGACTTTGGCACTCATAGAGAAATGACGAAGGCGATCCGAGAGGCAGGCACGATTGTGAAGGCCTATGCATTTGCAGACTGGGCCAACCGGCGTCAAATGGCAGAAGAGCTCTATAATCTCGGCTACGACGTCATACATGTTCCTGACAGAAGGGACAATGCCGCCGACTACAGGATGGCTGCGTACATTACTGACCATATGGTCCACTATCCAGAAACAGCTTGCTACGTACTAATCACCGGCGATGGCGACTTCAAGCTCATCGCCGGAGCCATTCGACACCGCGGACTAGGTCTCTGGGTCATAAGCAATCCCATAATCACTGCATCCGAGCTGACTGACCTAGCGACCAAGTACAGTGATGTACACTCGTTCAGAAGGAGCTATTTGGACTGTCCTGAGGTGGGCCAATGTGACGACCGGGTTCGAAGCATCTCAGAGATGAGACACATCATGGGGGCGAAACTCCAAGAGGCGGTCCAGATAGTTGAGAAGGCAGACAACAAACCAGGAATGGGGACTGTAAAGTATGCCATGGTCTCTCTAAATAGGGACTTCAATGAACAAGACCTCGGATTCCATAGCTGGAATGACTTTGTTACTTGGGCAGAGTCTGAGGGATACATCATTCGTGAGGGTGATCTACCCGCTACTGTTCTGAAACTGCCTGATACACTCTCTGAAGAGATGTCGCGCCTTTCCCAGGAGAGCAAAGATGCCTTCGATTTCCTTTTGAAAGTGGTTGAGGAGGGTATTGACACAGGCAGTCCTTATACTCTCCAGTCGCTAAATGAAGAGCTACAAGCAAGAGGCCTTGACATATCTGAAGTGGGTTACAGCAATCTGCCTGACTTTGTCTTCTCCGCTGAAACCAGAAGCCTGATTCGAGTGATGCCATACGAAGGGGAAGAGGTTGTTGTCTTACCCTATTGTCAAGTCGGCAGGGTACGTGACTGGTTTGAGAAGAATGTCAAGAAACTCTTTGGCGAATCTGTGAACGTACCAAAGGACCTCTTCTT
>CAYFTD010000039.1:0-1924 GCA_964345915.1 uncultured archaeon | reverse complement strand
AATGTTTTAGCACCTTCTGTGATCGGAGTTCTAGTCTCATTATCATCCAATACTGCGTGAATCAGGTCCTTAGCCTCAAGAAGGTACGTGTCCCTCACTTCGGAGATCATCTTAGTCTTCAGAGGCTCCTCGGCTGAATAGAGCGTCAGGCTGTTGGCGTCTCTCGATTCAAAGGTATAATTCTTAGCCGCGATCATCCATCGGAGCCACCACTGTGAAGAGACTCCCCAAGTCGTCGCAACTATCGATCCAACAGCACCGGATCTAAACCTGAATGTGGCACTGCTCACGTCCTCGACGGTCATGTCAGGCACAACAGTCCAGAACTTCTTGTTCATGTAGCCGTAGACCTCATCCACTTCTCCGCATAGGTATCTGATGGCGTCGTAGAGATGTGTTGACTGTTCAACGATCTGGCCGCCGCTTTTCTCCTTGTTCCTCCACCACGCTCCTCCTAGGAAGTGGCACCAATATGTGCCTACGGCGAGGCCGATTTCGCCGGCCTCCCCGCTCTCTATCAGCCTCTTAGCCTCCTCAACGGCCAGTCCGAATCTGCAGTTGTACCCTACTTGGCTTTTCACGCCGCTCTTCTCGACTGCTCTGACCATCTTCCTCGCTAGATCCACCTTCAGCCCGATTGGCTTCTCGATGAATATGTGGATTCCCTTCTCGGCGGCTACCATAACCTCATCGTCATGCGAGAACGGGGGCAAACAGACGTAGACTATGTCCAATCTCTCACGGTCCAGCATCTCATGCCAGTCAGTATAAGCCTTACCGCCGTAGCTCTCCGAGAAGGCCGCCGCCTTCTCATTCACAATATCAGCGAAAGCTGCCAGTTGGACTTCGTCCAACTTGCTAAGCCTCTCCGCGTGAACCTTGGCTATCCCACCGCATCCAATCATACCAACTCTAACATTATCCAAGTTCGGCACCTCAACCAGAACGAGATGTTGAAAGATTGAAGTCTGATTTATGTATTACCGCTAGCTGGCCAGCTGCATGCATCTTGATCTCGCTTTTCACAACCCAAATCTTTTAAGACGAAAAATGTTGAAGACATATCTGTCCATGTCCTCAGTAGCGACGCGTGCTTGCATCGTCCTTTTCACATTCGCAACTTTTGCCTTCTCATTTGGCTCTACACTATTGGACCCGGTTCTGCCAATCTATGGTGAAACGTTCGGGGCTTCCATGACAGGTGTTGCGTTGCTTTTTACCATTTATTCAATGACGTGGGCGATTCTCCAGATCTTCACAGGCAGGCTATCAGACATCTTCGGCCGAAAACCTATGATAATTCTTGGCTGGATACTTTACGGCGTATCTTCAGTGCTATGCCCGTCAGCTCCAGACTTCAACCAGTTCCTGACCCTGAGAATTCTACAGGGATTCGGGACGGCTTTGTGGGGTCCCGCCAGTGTTGCACTAGCGGTAGATTTGTTCAGCATCAAGCGGGGCAAGGGAGTTGGTCTCTACAGGTCGACCCAGAATCTCGGAGGGGTTATCGGGCCAACCATTGGTGGGCTGTTGGCAGGCATTCTATATCTCACGGCACCATTCTATTTAAGTGGAATGCTGGCATTCCTTGCAGCCCTATTGGTGCTATTTGGTGTCTCAGAACCTAAATTCAACAGAGAAAGCAAGACCCGTTGGAAAAGCTATCCCGAACGAGTAAGCAACCTTTGGGGAGATCTGAGACCTATTCTCGTCGGAAATAGGACGTTCCTTTTCTTGTGCATAGTAGGCTTGATGGGAGAAGCATGTTTTGCTTCCTTAGCTCTAGTTCCAAATTACGCTAAGGAACTTGGTGCCAGCGAGCTTGAAATAGGTTTTCTGTTCACAGCATACTCACTTGCTTTCATAACCCTTCAAACTCCCATTGGCATGCTTTCAGACAGGATAGGAAGAAAGCCAGTACTCC
>CAYFTD010000038.1:0-19416 GCA_964345915.1 uncultured archaeon | reverse complement strand
CAGTCGAACCCCTCACTCCGTCCGACAAGGACAAGGAGATTGATGAGGAAGATCTGAAGTCCGCTCTGGCGGAGCTCGAGAGAGTCTAGTTTCAACGCAGACTCCCTCAAACAGCCCCGATTGTGCCACAAAGGCTTTTATGAGACCACACTTCTAAGTCATCAGCCCCCTGAGCAGGGCCTCTGTCTAGGGACCTGACGAGCACGAGCAGTGACGCAGCGAGGTGAACCGCGATTCGGAAAGACGACAAAGGGCGCATCCATCTGAAGTTAGTCTTCTATGGGCCATCTCTCGGAGGCAAGACGACAGCACTCCGGTGGCTCTACGGGAAGGTCGAGGGGCTTCAGAAGGGAGAGTTCACTGCTATCGAAGATGAAACGAACCGCACTCTGTTCTTTGACTATGTCCCTATGAGTGCGGGAGGGCGGGTTCTCTTCGACGTCTTCACCGTTGCCGGCCAAAAGCGTCACAGGCACCAGAGGAAGGTCGTGCTACAGGGCACCGATGGAATACTGTTTGTTGCAGACTCGTCACCCGATCAGAGGGATGAGAACACCGAGAGCTTCGAGGAGCTAAAGCTCTTTCTGGGAGATGCATTGGGGCGAGAGATTCCGATAGTTGTCATGCTGAACAAGCGGGACTTGCCGAATAGAATGTCACGAGATGAGATGCTCGACCTACTAGGTCTCGGAGGCAGTGTACCAATCTACGAAACCATTGCAGTTCAGGGCGTAGGAGTTAAGAGGGCGTTTCAAGCCATAGCCCGGGAAGTAATCCTGAAGAGAATGTACAAATGAGATCTACTAGGTGAAACCAATGGGAGAGACCCGCGGAGACACATTGGAAGGCGTTCTTAATGAACTACAGGGGAGCATCCCCGAAGTTGAGGCCTGTGCAATAGTGAGTGTCGAGGGGCTTCCGATTGTTTCAGCCTTGCCGACTGATGTGGATGAAGCAAAGGTTGCTGCCATGACTGCTGCAATGCTTACTCTGGGAGAGAAAGCAGCAATAGAGCTCGGAAAGGGGAACCTGGAGCAGGTAAATATCAAGGGTGTAGATGGCTGGCTACTAGTGATTCAGGCTGGAATGAACGCATGTCTCACTGTTTCTACGACAGCCAGTGCCAAGCTTGGAATGGTCTTTCTGGAGATGAAGAGGGCGGCCGAGAAGGTCTCCCAGATGATATAGTCGTAGTGCATGCCTTGTCTTAGCATCAAGTCTATTAAGGGACGCAAATTGCTCTAGGCTAAACAAGAGGTGCAACTGAGTGAACCTTGCAGGACCCGTCTACAGGCTATACGAATATGTCCTCCATAGGCAGTTGCACAAAGACAAGGCTCCACGTCACGTTGGCATAATCCTTGACGGGAATCGCAGGTATGCGAGGCAGCATGGCCTTGAAGTCCCTTGGTTTGGACACCACAAGGGCGCTCAGAAGATAATGGAAGTGCTGAGAATCCTCTGGGAGGCCGGAGTGAAAGTCTGTACACTCTATGCATTCTCTATTGAGAACTTTCAGAGAAGCCCTGATGAAGTAAGTGAGATCATGGAGATTGCAAAGGAGAAGTTCAACGAGGTAGTCGGGAACCCAGACGTCCACAAGCATAAGGTCCGCATTAAGGCAATTGGCCGAGTCGACCTTCTCCCGGAGGATGTTCAGCGGGCCATCGTTCAGGCAGAGGCGGAAACTGAGAACTACAGTGACCATATTCTGAATGTGGCCATTGGATACTCTGGAAGGGCGGAGCTTGTTGATGCGGTGCAGGCAATCGGTGAGAAGATCCGAGAAGGCGAGCTTGACCCATTAGCTATCGATGAGGAACTGATTGAGAATCACCTGTATACGAATGGTGTGCCTGACCCTGACTTGATAATCAGGACATCTGGCGAAGAACGCCTCTCCGGTTTCCTTCTATGGCAGTCAGCGTATTCTGAGCTCTACTTTGCGCAGATATACTGGCCTGCTGTTAGAAGGATAGATATCTGGCGAGCCCTGCGGTCCTATGCTAGGCGATCACGTCGATTTGGCGAGTAACCAACGGGTCTGATGATTCTCCACCTCAACGCTCAATCACATGGTGACACAGTCTTTTATATTCGCATTCCACCACCCTGGGTCTGTTCAGGAGATCATAGCGTTGGCCAGGAAGCCAATTGATGTCTATCGTGGTCTTGTTCGCACACGCGTTAACGAAGAGATTGCCCCGCATATCGACACAGTCGTTGAAAGATACTCTGACCACATGTTTGCCGACATGAAGCTGTCTCTCCATCTGAAGAGATTCGTTGAGATTTGGGCAAGGCTGGTAGCCTATCTGAACCAAAGAGAAATAGTGGATGTTCCTGATCTTACAGCTGCGATTGATCTACTGGACTACTTCACATCGACCTCCAAATGGTGGGCATTGTCAAGAGATGATCCCGGCATAGTCTTGAAACCCCCATCTAGAGACCCAAGAGAGTTCATCAAGTCCTTGCCTCTGGTTAGCTTCTCTAATGAGGCCTTGGGAAGAGCATCCAGCGCATCAGAGAAACTCTCACATTTTCTTGAGGAGCATAAGATTGGAGGGACAGACGCACGCGCCGATCTTCGCGAACACTTCATTTCGACTTGGCATCTTATTGGAGCCTCTGTGTGCAAGAGTCAGGGACGCAACACTACCGAGGAGGGTGACTTTGAAGCTGCCTACGACTTGGTTCGAGTGCTGCTGTTCTACACGCCTGCAGATGACTTTGTGGCTCTGACAGCCGTACGCCAGGTTGCCACGAACCCAATCTTGTCAAAACTCTCTGTGATTGATTTTGGACCAGGGTTCGATAGGAAACTCGATTCTTCATTGGCTGCCAGGTTGGAGAGATCCCATGGCGAGTATCTCACGAAGATTGCTAGATTGACGACCGCCGAGTCTAGAAGCATCCTAACGAACTCTCTTCGAGTGTTGGCCCAGCTACAGGCACTCAAATTGGGAATAAGTCGAATCAAGATAGAAGACTACGAACCTGTTACTATGGGGGCAATGGAGCTCTTGGAAAGAATAGATGTTCCCTCCGCCCTACTTCACGAACAGTCCAAGGTAACGGAGCTCTTCAAGAGTCTTCAGCCTGAAGAAGGCGTTGAAGAGAAGATGGCATTATTGAGGAGGAGAGTTGAAGGTCTACTGGTCGATTCCACAGGAAATAGGGACTTTCTGCTTCAGTTCACCAAACTTGTACCAAGAATCACTGCCCTACTGTTACTACTTGCGGGTGGCACAAAGGCCAGACCTGGAGAGAAACTGAAGGATAGTGACGTCAAGAGAGGTCTGATTCTGCTGAACAGACTCCTCAATGAGTAGTTTTCTTGTTCTTCCCTTACTTCTCAATCAGAATCCTAGCGTCCACGACAAGAACGCCTCTACCCTTCTCATAGAGAAATACTGGGTTGCAGTCAAGCTCTGAGATGTCAGGGTTCTCTTCCACCATCTTAGAAACTGCCATTATCACCTTGACCAAGGCATCCACATCACGGGGAGGCTGACCCCGGATGCCATCAAGTATCTTGGCGGCCTTTATCTCATGTATCATTTCTCGCGCATCAATCTCAGTCAGGGGAATCAATCTGAAAGTCACATCCTTCAAGACCTCCACGAATATTCCTCCGAGACCAAACATCAATGCATGGCCGAACTGGGGGTCACGAGTTACTCCCACAATGACTTCGGTTCCTGAGTCTGCGAAGTCTGAGATGAAGACACCCTTACTCAAATCAACCTGTATTCCTTCCTTCTTGCCATATGCCTTCGCGTTCTTCATTATGTCAGTGAAAGCCTGACGTACTTCCTCGGCATTCTGTAGGTTGATTTTGACCCCTCCAGCATCTGACTTGTGCAGGACGTCCTTGGAGAGGATCTTCAGAACCACTGGAAAGCCAATTTTCTTCGACTTCTCCACAGCTTCATCAGCTGTGGCAGCTGTATCATAGGACGGAATTGGTATCCCATATGCTTTCATGACGTCCTTTGCTTCGTGCTCGAGAACAAAGGTTCTGTCCTCCTCGCGTGCAGTCTTGAATATCCTCTTGGCAGCCTTCATCCTTCTTCAGACCTCTCGCACTGCTGACTAGTTCCTCTTATTTATGGTTTCAGGCAACATAACACAATCCTAATAGCAAAACCCCGAATGCCTGGTTTGAGGCGCAGATTTGGGATTCGACATACTCTCGGATGGGCAAGCTATTATCGACTCATCAAGTTCAGAGCTTGAAAGGTCTATGGGGCAAGCATTTGCTTCCAGACGAAGAGTCTTTGGAGATGAACTGCTGTGCTACAGCCCGACTGCCTATCCTTACAAGATAGCTGATCACAAGCAATCAAGCCTTCACAACTTCATCTCCATCAGCGTCACCGGAACTTCATGCTCTCTTGGATGTGACCACTGTGACGGGCATCTACTCAAGGCGATGAAACCAGCTCTCACACCCGAGGCACTCGTCAAAAGATGCCAAGAGGTGAAAGCCCGCGGCGCTGAAGGAGTCCTAATCAGCGGTGGGTCCGATTCCAAGGGGCATGTTCCGTTGGACAGATTCGGTGAGGCTATCAAGACAGCAAAGACTGAGCTAGGTTTGAAAGTTGTTGTTCATACAGGCCTTGTCACCGAAAAGACGGCACACCTCTTGAAGGAAGCAGGAATCGACGCCGCCATGCTGGACATCATCGGCAACGAACAGGTCGCACGGAGTGTCTATCACATAGATAATGGCCCAAGGAGAATGAATGTTTCTCTTGGTATTCTTCATGATTCAGGGATTCCTACTGTACCACACATCTTGGTCGGCATCAACTATGGCAAGATTGGGGGTGAGCTAGAAGCGATGCAGATGATTGCACAGAATGACCCTGCAGCCGTGGTTGTCATAGCTCTGAATCCTGTTAGAAGAACGCCGATGGAATCTATCAACCCTCCTGCTCCTGAAGCCATTGGAAGAGTCATCACGGTAGCACGTCACGCGATGGAGAAGACACCGATTCTCCTCGGTTGCGCACGGCCAATGGGGCAGCACAAGGTGGACTCTGACAAATATGCTGTGATGAGTGGAGCAAACGGAGTTGCCTACATAAGTCAGGAAGGCGTCGATTTTGCCAGGGAACGTGGGCTAGAGCCCGTCTTTAGTGACATATGCTGTAGTCTTGCCTATCAGGATTTCATGTAGGCATCATTCGAGCGGCCCAAGCCATTATCTCGTAGCCCAAGTCAAAGAACCATAGTCCTACTGCACTTGGTAGGAACTCTGGCCATACTAGGGCTAGAAGCAGGACTGCCAGTTTCAGGGCGAATCTGTATCGAAAGAAGGCCGCCACCCAAGGGATATTTCCTCCTTCTGCCCAGTCATTTCCCCGCTCATCGATAATTGCAGCCAATAACAGAGCTGTCAGAAGTAAGAGCCATTCAAACCAGCTCGTTATGACTGGAACTCCGATTACAATCAAGACGACGCCAATCATTAGGAACCCCACGAGAAACTGAGGCCGGTTCACCTTGCCGGACAGGAGCACACCAATTACTATCGCAGTCAGTAATACTAGATCCAATTCAGAAACAGTCATGATGAGTCCGAAAAGTAGTCCTGAGAGAGCGAGAGGTGCAGTCGCTAGATTGGGCCTGCCTAGTTCATCGAGTAGGTCGTCACCGAGCTTGAGTGTCAGACCGGCCAGGCAATATGATGCATAGTAAAGTAGCCACTCAAGCATCTAGAATCTCCTTCCAGAAGGTCTTTAGATTTCTGGGATATACAGGCGTGTCCGCAATGGAGGCTCCTCAGTCTAACTATGACTCGTCGCTGGACATTACTGTCCTCAGATAGCCAATTGCATCATCGGAGCCTAGTCTGCATCAATTGATTATCTGATAAAACTTGGTACCCAGCTATAGAAGCACTACTGGAGTGCCTATGGCTTGGCCTGGCAGATTGGTTCGAAACTTCGCGCGAACAGCTCCGCCATTACCGTGAGGACCAAGCACCTTTCCGAGGAACTCGCGTCCAGTTTCCGAAGTCCAACGCACTTTTCTGCCAACAAGGGTTGCTGCTTCTGCCCTTGTCTTGATGTTGTCAAACAAGAGAAGCACCTGGTTCGGGTTCTGAAGGTGTTTCCCTCTCCGATAGCTTGTGACAACGCCGTTCAGACCTTTCTTGACCTCGGTTTTGGGCACTATGGCTTCCTCCAGTGGGATTCTCGTTCACGCCTTTGGGATGTCATATAAGAGTTACTGAACGTTCCCTCTTGTCTACGCCTATTCAATCTCTGGGCCCTTCTTGGGTCGGTCTATCTCTCCAGTTTCAGATATCTCCCTAGTTTCAGATATGTGCGTTTGTAGACGGTCTGCAATCATCCTGCTCTTCTCGATTAGCACATCTCTTACAGACCATCCAATTGCGTCTTGGCGGAGCGTGATCTTGAATAGTGCGAACCAGACTCGCCCGTCGGCGTATGCTCCGGCTTGATATAGCTCCTCCACCATCTGCTGAGCAAGTCCAACCTTATCATCCACGTCCTTGAATCTGCTAATGACGATTTGTTCACGTTCCAGAATTCCCTTCACACGCCAGGACATCTGGATAGAGCTCACAAGAGAGAGTATTGCCACAAACAACACGACGGGTATCAGAGGTGTCAACAAATGGAGGATTCCAGAGAATGCGAGGATGCCAACGATCGATCCAATAAGAACCACTTGAAAGAGTACCGTTTCTATCAGGACATTTCGAAGTTGAGCTATTCGCCAAGAGTAGTACCGCGAGAGAAACGACTTAGGCGGTCGATAGTGTGTGATATCATTGAGGTATCCGTTTCGTCCTCGACGAACGATGAACAGCAGCACAGCCTGTAGAAAGATCGCGTCAATGATTACTACGAACGAATACACATCGACAACACTCTGCATACATGTAAGCACTGTTCTGGAGATTTAAAGGCTATTGAACTACGCGCAGACACAATACTTTCGCCTCTCTCTCTACACTTCATCAGTTCTTCGAAACCTACTCCTGCGGCCCAAAAGGCTAAACCACGCATAAACACACCATATTCATACTCGATTCGTTTTGGGCTACGCGGGCCCGGGTCAAGCCCTCCCGGTCAAGAATCTGGGCCCGCTCCCTTTCTTATTCCCACAGAATGACTTATCTCAGTGCCAAAGGCTCCCGATGTTGGTGGCCGTAGTGAAAAGTGTTCGTCACTTAGATCCAACCAGCCAAGACACAATTCACGGACTCTTGGAGGCCATGGAAGATGTCGGAGTCCTTGGGGCAGGTAGACTAGGAAGAGCTGCCTCAATTGTCACACGTATGTTCAGTGACCCCGATTGTTTCAAGTTTCTGTCACTGTCAGGTCCAATGGTTCCGGGTGGCTTGCGGAAGCTCATCAGTCATCTAGTCAAGCTAGGGAAAGTAAACGCAATAGTCACCAGCGGTGCAAACGTCGTACATGACTTAGTGGAGGCTTATGGCGGCGCCCACTATCGAGTTCCTAATGATAGCAACGATCAGCAATTGAGAGAGGCAGGAATGGGTCGCATTGCTGACATCTACGCTGAGGAGAAGGACTTTGAAACGATTGAGAAGAGGATCTATGCCCTTCTTGATGCTCTGCCTGAGGAGAACATGACTAGTCTGGCGCCTAGCGAGTTCCTCACACAGCTTGGACACACCTTGACTGACGAGGAGTCAATTGCATTCCAAGCAGCCCGGAACAGTGTCCCCATAATCTCGCCTGGTCTGATGGACTCGATGCTGGGTCTTCACCTGTACACCTACAGCACAATGAAACGTTTCAGCCTCGACTTTGTGAAGGACTTGAGAATCCTTGGAGAACTCGTGACTGAAGCAAAGCGGACCGGGGCTATAATGCTAGGTGGAGGACTCACAAAGCACTTCACTATGGGGTCCACAATTCTCAGGGGCGGTCTCGACATGGCTGTTCAAGTCACCCTGGACCGACCTGAGGGCGGCAGTCTGGGCGGTGCCCCTCTTGTTGAGGGAGTTTCTTGGCAGAAGATGCAGACAGAGGCCAGATTTGAAACTGTAATTGGAGATGCCACCATCATCTTTCCGTTAATTGTTATTGCCGCTCTGAAGACACCTGATTAGTTCGGGAATCGGGAGGTCTTCCGTCAAGGCTCACTCGGAATGGCCTACGAACGAGCAATCACAATCAATCCGATTAGAGCCAGCAATGCACCTATGTACAGATGCTCCAAGTGAAAGCCAGAAATGACTATGGGCTGAAAGTCAGGCAGCCAATGGAGCCACTCTGTTCCGGGAACGAATTCATGGAGATCATCAAGGAAGATTACAGCTCCGATGATAAACAACAACACACCAAATGCGAGTCTGCCACTGCCTCTTGAGATTTCAGTCACTATCCTCCGTCACTGGTAACGCAACGGTCCACAATCATACTCACTAACGGTCTGCTATCAATCATTGCATTTAGTCAGCACTCATCTGGGGCCCAATGACGTTACCGAACACTTATCTTGATACATGATTAACAAATGTTAATTTACACATTGAGAGGATGATTCAAATGACAGACAAGTATCCAGTGCCATACAAGAAAGACCAGGTATATTTCCAGTATGATGTGAAGGACTTCAATAGAGCGAAGAAGTTCTACGAGGAAGTCCTAGGATTTGAGAAGACCTGGGACGGCGGTGAGGAGGCCGGTTGGGTAGAGTTCGCCTTGCCTGTTGGTGGTGCAAGAGTGGGTCTGAACCTCAAGCGCGAGGGTGAGATAGACCGTGGTTCAGGGACTCTGACGCTTGTAGTGGAAGATCTTGACGTGACAAAGAACTACTTTGGGACCAAGGGCGTTGAATCAAGTGACATTGTGGACATTCCAGACATGGTGTCATACTTTGATATCGAGGATACCGAAGGGAATCCGATACAGGTCGTGTCTGATCCGAGAGTAAAGAGTAAGTAGTAAGTACAGGCAATACTCAGGGGGCGAACCCCTGTCCCTATGCTTCAGAATTCTTCCATTAGATTCCCAGATAGAGTTCTTTTCGAGAAGCAGAATGTAGAACGGAAGGCATTTGAGAGAGGGACACCCTCATACATTTGTGACCTGTCATGAATGCCGAGCAGTCTGGCAACACAATAGCCAAGGTCCTTGAAGCACAATACACTGGAAGCCTGAATATGCTCCAAGCTGCAATTGCAGCCGTTCCAGATGATAGATGGCACGCAGGAGTGGGTGCGTGGTTCTACTCTTACAACGTCTACCATACCATCGAGGCCGTCCAGTTCTATCTTGGTAGTGATCCAGATGCCATGAAGTGGGGAGTCAGGGCTGGATTTGAATGGAGCCCTGATACGAATATAGAGAAAGACGTTCTACCAAGGCTGACCAAGGAACTAGTGAATTCTTACATGCTGGAGGTCCGCCAGAAGCTGTCAAATGTACTGAATCCAATGCAGGATGAGGAGGTTTTTGAAACGGATGGCTTCTATTGGGTCGACTCAGTCCTCGAGAAATTAGTATACTGTCTCCGTCACACTGCTCATCATGTAGGGGAGCTTTGCAGAGCCCTTAGAGAATGGGACCTCGAGCCTGTAAAGTGGTCTTAGCTGAGGTATTCTGAAGGAAGAGCTCAAGCGGAAATACGAAGAGAGAAAGAGGTCGTGTAGCAAGGAAAGCAAACTGAAATGTCCCATGTGCGAAAGCGAGCAGATTGGCAGAGAGATGCATCATGGGGCCTTTGGCATCAGGGCCCGCTTTGTCTATGTCTGCAGGAAGTGTGGGCATCAATGGGAAGAGTGACTGCGACACAAAGTGTTACAGAACCCATGCCATAATCCTTTTATTCGTAGCAAAGGGCTCTCGGGTGAATCTGGCCACATGCAAGGCCAATGACCAACCAGGTGAGCGAAATGGGAAAGCGACCAGGTCATTGCTACAGAGAAGCTGATCGGCCTCCCTTTGTGAGGAAGGAGTACATACATCGTCAGGCAGCCAGTAGGATAGTCAGCTTTGACATGGGCAACGCTGGCGGCGAGTTTGATGTTGAGCTATCCCTAATCGGACTTGAGAGGTGCCAGATTCGACATCAAGCCCTAGAGGCAGCCCGAATTGCTTCTAACCGACATATGAATAAGACTGTTGGCCGGAAGAACTACCACCTGAGAATCCGGGTGAAGCCATACCATTACCTCCGTGAGAACAAGATGATATCCGGAGCGGGCGCGGACCGTGTTCAGGACGGCATGAGAAAGGCATTCGGCAAGGTCATCGGTGTGGCAGCCAGAGTGAGGCCTAATCAAGCGCTTATCACCATTCGGACCAACAAAGAGAACATCAAACAGGCAATGAGGGCACTGAAGAAGGCTGCGCCCAAGATGCCCACACCATGTAAGGTGACTTTCGATAAGATAGATCCTGAACTGAAGAAGAAGCTTGGCTATGGCGCCTAGTCTTCGATGTTTCTCTTCACCAAGTTCCTCAGTTTTCTCACGACTCCCGTGAGCGTTGCCACTTCACGTCCGGTCATATACGCCCTGCCCAGTAGATTCCTGAAGACCTGCCTGGCAATCGGTTTTCTGTAGTCTTTGATGTCAAGCTCATCTACGACCTCATCGAAGAACTTGTACACAATCTCTCTCTCTTCACGAGTGGCTGGTTTGGCTTCAGTAGGTTCCGGCGGTTCTTCGGGTGCGAACTTCCTGAATAGCTCGTATAGTGTAACAGCAACAGCATGGCTGAGGTTTAGGCTCGGATATCCTTTGGACGCTGGAATTGTGAATGCGAGGTCGCAGAGAGAGATCTCCTTATTCGTCAGTCCAGCGTCTTCTCTTCCGAAGACTAGTGCCACGCGACCACCTACAAAAAGTGGATTTGGGAGTTCCTGGAGCGGCACAGCAGCTCTTGTTACGCTATGATTCCGCCCCACTCTGGCCGTTGCTGCCCATGATGCATGCATGTCGTCCAAGGCGGACTCCAAGTCTGCGAAGACTCCTGCTGACTCCAAGATCTCAAATGCACGCACAGAGAACATTCGAGCATGTTCGTCGTTTCGAGGGTCCTCTCCTACGATTCTAAGGCTGTCCACACCGAAGTTTGCCAGAACTCTCGCTGCGAACCCAACGTTTCCTGGAGTCTTAGGCTCTACTAGCACCACCGTAAGGTTCGAGAGCTCACTCAATATTGCTACCTCTGAGATCTACCTGTGCATAAGCTGAAGCACGTCGCCATCCTGGAGCGGATAGTTCAGTCCGACCTGTCTACGTTTGACCTTGTCGTGTTGACGATATATCACAGCGGCCCTAAACTTCTCCACAAACAGTTCCTTGTGAACCTTGGCTGCAGCATCCTCGACAACGGAGCCCTCAGGCAAGACTATGGGTCTCTCCTCCCGTTTCTTTCCTGGAATCTTAGTGTATATTCTGAGGATGTCAAGATGATCATATAGAGCCCACATCATCCCATCTAGGTTCTCCCCTTTCTCAGCCGAAACCGGGATGATGTCAAAGCGCTTTCCATACTTCTCTTCGAGTTCATTGAAGCGCTCCTCAGAACCTGGAACATCTCCCTTTGTTGCTATCACTAAGGCACGTACGTAGGCCACACTGGCATCCATTGCGTCTATGAGATGGCGTAGCGTCGCAGCTCTCTGGAAACGTACAATGATGTTGGACACCCTGCTGGCTCTCAGATACTCACGAACCTCTTCTATGTCACCCTGATAGTGCTGCGCACCATAGATCATATGGCCGCCAAGACCAACTCGTTCAATTCTGACTGCGCTCTTTTCCCTGTTCAATCGGATTCTCGTGCTATTCAATTCGCCAAGTATGATGCCCATCTGGGAGTCAATGTCTTGCGACAGATCGATGACAAGCGCGATGCAATCAGTTGTGCGCGCGACTGCCAGTGCCTGTCTACCTATTCCGGCTTCGTGACTGCCCTCAAACAGTCCTGGAATCTCCACTAGTTGAATGTTGATATCTTCTAGCGTCAGCATTGCGGGCGTCGGAATTGCAGTTGTGAAGGGATAGTCGCCAACATCAAGTTCTGCATTAGTCACTGCGTTGATCAATGTCGACTTTCCACTATTTGTTACGCCGATTAGACAGACCTGCCCAGCACCTTCCTTCCGTATCACGCCCTCCTCTGAGCCCCTAGCTCTGCTGCGACTTCGTTCCTGCTCCCTCTGTTTCTCAAGCTTTGCCTTCAACTGGGCAAGCTTCTTCCTATAGTCGCCGACCATCCGCTCTGCACCCTTATGTCTTGGTGCTAAGGAGAGCAGTTTCTCCAATTCTACTATCCGCTGCGCCAGGTCTTCTGTGTCCTCGTAGATCTGTCTCTGCTTATCGAACTCGGGAGATACATTGGTCGGCAAAGCGGGCTACATCCCTATCCTGGGTTTCTGTTTCGTTGTCCCTTCTGAAGCCTGTCATTATGAAGGTTTCTTCATGTTCCTTCTATGCTCTATCGGCGGCGAAGTTGATGTCCAGAATAAACCTTTCAGGATGGGGGGGCCTGAGCATGTAGATGGGCTTTTGGCTTGAGAGAAACTCCTTCGTTTCTCCTTCCTCCACAGCGTACACAAACAGCCCGGACAAGGCACTTGTCTGCTCTTGACCCTGTTCAACATCATCAGCTGCAAGGTAGACATCTGACTCGGGCCATAGTGCCATCAAATCCATCAAGTCCACTCTTCTAGTCTCTATTCCATTGTCCATCTTCCCTGATTCACCAAGAGATAGGCCTTCCAAGGCTTGGGCTGCCTTCAGCAGGAAGAAGGAGATTGAACGCTCATCCGGAGAAACACGCTTTAGCGTGGCACCCGGGAATGTTATCACTTGAAGGTCCCCGGAGTTTCCGTAAGCAATGCTGACTTCCACATTTCTCCGTAAATCACCAGAGATGAATAGTCCTGCGTTAACACATCGACATGCAATTATGACCTGCCAAGTGTTGTTTCCAGCCTTTACCTGATTCTCTTCTATTGGAAACTGGTTGAACAGGAGCAAGAACCGACGATATGACATCGTGGGCACTCTCATCGAAATGAGTTGAAGCAACTATGTTCCAGGAAGTCCCGGTAACCCAGGGAACCCACCACGTCTGCCTCGGCGCTGTTTACCAAACTGTTTCATCATCTTCTGCATCTGTTGATGTTGCTTTAGGAGATCACGCACGTCACGAGGACTCGTTCCTGAGCCCCGAGCAATACGTTGGATTCTTGAAGACTTGATGGTCTTCGGATTGTCGAGCTCGCTCTTGGTCATCGAACTCATGATTACTTCCCAGCGCTTCATGTTCTCTTCCTGAATCTGCGCCATGTCATCCGGGAGTTTGTACTGAAGGCCTAGCATCTCCATGACCTTCCCAATCGGTCCCATCTTCTTGAGTTGTCTAAGCTGTGCCATCATGTCATTCAGAGAGAACTGGCCCTTCATGAAGCGCATCGTGGTATCTTCGTCGACCTCAATCTGTGCCTCTCTCACCTTCTCAATGAGGCCCTTTATGTCTGACATTCCCAGCAATCGGCCGGCGAACTTCGTCGGATTGAAGGGTTCGACCGCATCCATTGACTCGCCAGTTCCAATGAACTTGATGGGGGCGCCAGTTGCAGCCACTGCAGATAGTGCTCCTCCTCCTTTTGCACTTCCATCAAGCTTCGTCACAATTATGGACCCGATGTCCGTAGCCTTCTTGAATGCTGCAGCCTGCAATCCAGCTTGTTGACCAAGAGTTCCATCAACTACGAGTACAATCTCTTGGGGTTTCACGGCCTTAGAGATGTCCCGCATCTCCTTTATGAGGCCAGTTTCCTCGCGATGTCTTCCAGAGGTGTCGAGAAGGATGAGCTCGATGCCCTTCTTCTTCATGTCACTGGCGCCTTTCTTTGCCAGCTTTACGGCGTCCTTTTCATCCTCGTCGCCCCAGAAGGGCACATTGGATCGCTCGGCCAACTGTTTGAGTTGGCTGTAGGCGCCCGGTCGGAAGTTGTCGGCACAGATCACACCTGTCTTGATTCCTCTCTTCTGGTAGTATCGTGCCAGCTTCCCGATAGTCGTTGTCTTCCCTGAGCCCTGAATTCCAACCATCATCACAAGATTGGGCTTCCCTGGTTTGATTTCAAACGGAACGGTCGTTTCACCCAAAAAGTGTGCAAGCGTGTCCCAGACGACTTTGACGATATGCTCTCGCCTAGATATACCTCGGGGCAGCGATTCATCGAGCGCTTGTTCTTCCACTCTCTCCGTTATAGCCATCACAAGATTGACGTCGACGTCGGCCACCAATAGCGCGCGCTGAATGTCCTTTGCGAGCTCCCTTACAAACTCCTCATCTATCACACTTGCACCGAACAATCTCTTCAGAGCAGAGTTGAGTGCCTTTCCTAGACCTTCCAAGACCAACTCGATTCACCGTCTTGCTGGGTGCCGTCTGGGAGTTCTCCATATCAACCTTCGCCTTGAGATAACGTGAATGAAGTTTCAGCAACGGGAAGGAATAAAACGGAACGTCCTGACAAGCAACTCCCAGATGATATAGATGAGCAAGAGGACGAAGGTAGAAGGCATACGGGTCGTGAAGATCTCAGACGGGACTGTCATCGACCATATACAAGCCGGGCATGCACTGGAGGTCCTACAGATTCTCGGCATAACCGGGAGGGAGGACAACATCATCACTTTGGCGATGAATATTTCAAGCTCGAAGATCGGCCGCAAAGATATAGTAAAGCTTGAGAACCGTTCCCTAGAGGATCACGAGGTAGCTCGAATTGCACTTGTAGCACCTGACGCGACACTGAATCTCATCAAGTCTGGCAAGGTCACGAAGAAGACGCGGGTGAAGCTTCCTGACAAAATTACAGATGTCATTGTCTGTCCGAATCAGAGGTGTGTTACAAACAAGGAACGGGAGCCAATCTCACCCAAGTATGAGGTTGTTGCTCGAACTCCTACTACTCTCAAATGCTTATACTGCTGGACTCTTGTTGATGAAGAGGACATTGTTGCCCAGTTCGCCGATTGAACCCGTGCAGTTCAGAGCAGAGGGGTCGAATGAAAACCTTAATTTGATAGACACATGAAGCAGGCTTTAACCAGAATCGAGGTTTGAGCCTCCAGAATCAAGATGACGTGAAACAACAGATGGTCGGCAACAAGATTGTTGTAATTGGAGACCGAGATACGGTCACTGGCTTCCAGATGGTTGGAGTGAAGGAGTGTTCAATCCCAAGCTCTCCAGAGGAAACAGTCAACTCGCTGACCAAGTACTTCAGAGACCCCGACACGGGGCTCATCCTCATCACAGAACCCCTCGCCAAAACTGTGGAAGACACAATCCTTGAACTCTCTGAGGCTCCAGTTCCTGTAGTATTGTTGATTCCAGACAGAGATGGAACAACCGGGGCCTACGACGAAGTTCTACGAGAGCTCATTAGAAAGGCAGTAGGTATAGAGATCAACGTCTGACGTTACATTGATGGTGTGAACAAAGATGACTCAAGAAACCGGAAGAATAGAGAGCATTGCTGGACCTGTTGTCCGATGCGAAGGACTGACTTCTGTTCGAATGTATGAGGTTGTGCGAGTAGGCGAACAGCAGCTGATTGGAGAAGTGATCGAGGTAGGTGAAGGCACCTGCACCGTACAGGTCTATGAGGAAACCTCTGGTTTGACTCCCGGGGAACCGGTTGTCCCAACTGGTGACTCACTATCTGTTGAGCTCGGCCCTGGTCTTCTCGGTTCCATCTACGACGGAATTCAACGTCCTCTTCCCGAGCTCCGAGAAATGTCTGGGGACTTCATCTCGAGGGGTCTTACCGTGGAGGGAATCAACAAGGAGAAGAAATGGGAGTTCAAGCCTTCGATCAAGGTCGGGGACAAGGTCGAACCAGGAGACATAATCGGCGAGGTCCCGGAAACTGGCATCATAACCTCCCGAATTCTCATGCCAGTGGGAATCGAGGGCGAGGTTGTAGAAGTAGTATCACCTGGTGAATATACGGTTCTTGAAACAATTTGCAAAGTGAAGGACAGCTATGGTGATGTCCACGATGTCATGATGCTTCAGAAAACGCCAGTGCGTATTGGTCGACAGTTCAAGGACCGAGTGCCCATGGACACACCTCTCATTACCGGTCAAAGGGTTATTGATACATTCATGCCGCAGGCAAAGGGCGGCACAGGTGCGATACCTGGAGGCTTTGGGACAGGCAAAACGGTCACGCTTCATCAGTTTGCCAAGTGGGCCGATGCACAAGTAGTCGTATACGTTGGTTGTGGAGAACGTGGCAATGAGATGACCGAAGCACTTGAGGAGTGGCCGCATCTCAAAGACCCACAGAGTGGCCGCCCACTCATGGAGCGAACAGTGCTGATTGCCAACACATCAAACATGCCTGTTGCAGCTCGTGAGGCATCCATCTATGTGGCTGTAACACTTGCTGAATACTTCAGAGACCAAGGTTTTGATGTGGCTTTGATGGCAGACTCAACATCACGGTGGGCCGAGGCTCTTCGAGAGATCTCGGGTCGGCTGGGACAATTGCCATCTGAGGAAGGATATCCTGCCTATCTTGGTTCCAGACTTGCTCAGTTCTATGAGCGAGGCGGAAGAGTGAGAACCTTGGGTTCAGATGAGCGGCTCGGCTCAATCACTCTATGTGGTGCCGTTTCACCGCCTGGAGGCGACTTCTCTGAACCAGTGACTCAAGCCACCCTACGGATAGTTAAAGTGTTCTGGGCATTAGATAAGGACTTGGCAGCCCGAAGATTCTTCCCGGCCATTAACTCTCTGACGAGCTACTCCCTCTATCTTCAAACTTTGGAACCATGGCACAGAGAGAACCTCGGGGATGACTGGCCCGAGCTAGTACGGGATGCCATGGCACTACTTCAGAAAGACCAGGAACTGAGGGAGATTGTGCAACTTGTAGGGCCAGATGCGCTTCCCGAGTCAGAACGTGCCACGCTAGAGGCCGCCAGAATGATCAAGGAGGACTTCCTTACACAGAGTGCACTTCATGAGATTGATACATTCTGCCCCGCAGGAAAGACTTACCGCATGCTGCGCTTGATCATCAAGTTTGCAGAGAAGATGGCCGAAGCTGTGAGTCTGGGGGTTCAGGTCAGGAGGATTCTGGAGTTCAGCGTCCTCGACAACATCGCCCGGATGAAGATCACACCATGGGATAGTTATGAGTCAACGATGGACACCATAGAGAAGAAGATTGATGCCGAGTTCCAGTCGTTGTATAAGGAATTGGCTGACTCTGGCATGTTGATCTCAGAGATCGCTGAGTAACACCAGCAGAAAACGGCTTTCCAGACTGCAGCAGTGGTGTTTATTGGTTTCCAGTTTCACATTACTCCAGACATGAGTCGAGAACAGGAACTTGCAAAGCTTCATGAAGAGATTCTGAAGTGCACTAGGTGTCCACTGAATACCATTCGGGGAAACGCAGTGCCTGGAGAAGGACCCCTCGATGCGGCCGTGATGTTCATCGGTGAAGCGCCTGGTGTAAAGGAGGATGAATCTGGAAGGCCCTTTGTGGGACGATCAGGAGATTTCTTGACAGATTTGATTGCTGAGATTGGATTATCAAGAGATGAAGTATTCATCACGTCAGTCTTGAAGTCACGACCGCCAAAGAATCGTGCTCCAAGAAAGAGCGAGATCGAGGCCTGCAGACCATATCTGGAGCGCCAGATACGTATTGTGAATCCAGAAGTAATCGTACTTCTTGGAGGCGTGGCAGTTTCATCAGTTATTGGTCCTTTGAAGATGTCAGAGGCACACGGCAGAGTATACGATATAGAGGACCGGAAGTTCCTCATCACGTATCACCCGGCCGCAGCATTACGATTTCCCAAGCTGAAAGAGGCGATTGAAGCAGACTTTGTGACGTTGAAGCGCGAGCTTGGCTGAGTGGTGGTTAAATTGCGTCAGATAGACAACCTGACGTGGAGTCAATGGTCGTGTCGATGGGCCCTCTAACACTGCAGACCCCTTTCGACATACCTGCCTTTCCACCATGGATGGAAGCCGTGGACCTGATTCTGAATGTCTTCTTCGCCCTTGTCATTCGAGGTTATCTAATACTGGTACTTGTGGGGTTTATGATCTATGTGACAGGGCTAAGTGATGGTCTAGCGAAGACACTGGTTGTCTTTGGAGTAGTGATGTATGTAGCTGGGCCCTATTTTCTCGGCATTCTTGCATACATAGCTGGTGTGACACCGCCGACTCTCGAAGAGGCAACTGTCGCTTGGCTGGGGCTCTTCGGGATGACAGATGCAGAACTGATAGACGTTCTGGTGACTCTTGGCGACATCATTGTTGCCGTGTCTATCCTTGCGGGAGCAATCATGTATTTCACTCCACTCGCTGGTGACTTGAAGACAAAGGGACAGTCATTAGTAGTCCGAGGACTACTATTGATTCCAATACTAGGCTTCTTTCACATAGCCGCTTGGCTCTAGTAGACGAACACCAGACGGGAAGTCTTAAAACGAGCAGCATCGTACCGAGGCGAACGAAACTCGAAAGGATGACCTCAGGCGGATTTCACGATGTCAAAGTCCTCAATTGCCTATCGTACGGTGTCAGATGTGAGCGGCCCTCTTCTTGTTGTGGAGAACACACATGATGTTGGATACAACGAGGTTGTCAAGATTCGTGCTCCTAATGGAGACCTGCTCACTGGTACTGTTCTCGAAACAGGCCGCGGAAGAGCAGTGATTCAGGTCTTTGAGGGAACAAGTGGGCTTGATACTGACGTCACAGCAGTTCGTTTCACAGGTGACACTCTGAGGCTTCCTGTTTCTAGCGAGATTCTCGGCAGGGTTCTAGATGGTTCAGGCAACCCCCTAGATGACGGTCCTGTTCTTACTGCAGAGGATCATTGGGACATCTACGGCTCTCCAATCAATCCTCATGCAAGACAATATCCCCGTCAGCCCATTCAAACTGGACTGTCCGTAATTGACGGTCTGAACACACTTGTCCGTGGACAGAAGCTGCCGATATTCTCCGGCTCCGGTCTACCGCATAACCGAATTGCAGCACAGATAGTTAGGCAGTCCAAGATTCCCGGCGAAGAAGGCGATTTTGCCATAGTATTCGCTGCGATGGGCATTACAGCCACAGAAGCGCAATACTTCATGAAGTCTTTCGAAGAAACCGGAGCTCTAGAGCACACAACCATGTTCCTGAATCTGGCTAACGACCCGGCGATTGAGCGAATCATCACTCCGAGAGCCGCGCTGACAGCGGCTGAATATCTGGCCTACGAGTCTGAAATGCATGTTCTTGTTGTGCTGACAGACATGACAAACTATGCAGAGGCGCTTCGAGAGATAAGTGCGGCAAGGTCGGAGGTTCCTGGCCGTCGTGGTTATCCGGGCTACCTCTACAC
>CAYFTD010000037.1:0-1996 GCA_964345915.1 uncultured archaeon | reverse complement strand
TTCCCGGTTTCCAGCGATGACATTTACCTGCTTCGAATCGAGATTAGCGATCTCTCGAGGAACTTTCTAAAGCAGTTGAACTTCGCTTTCAACGACGCCAAGCTGAGCGACATCATCTTCACCACTGGTGTATGCCTCAGAGGCGAGAAGTGCTACTACGAATGCTACTTTGTGCCAGACCAGCTTGTGGTTACACTCAAGGAACTTGAAGAGAGTTTGAAGAAGATACCCGGTGTGTCACGAGTGGTACTGCGTAAAGTAGACTAGAGTTCGGGGAGCGCCACCTGACAGCAGAGTTGTAACTCTCTGCCAAGTGACCAGATATAAGGTTTCAGCATGTTTCCAGGTGGAGTGCAATCTAGGACAGCCGTTTCTCATACAGCTCGACAAAGATTCTACACAGAGAAGGAGCACGTATGAAATCAGCTAGCACTTTGCAGACTTGGGACACACTCGACTCGCTTCTTCTTGGATTTCCAATAGACTGCCCATCGACCGTCCTCAGTCCTCTTCAGAGTGACTTGTCGTTCATCGGCCAGCTGCTTTTGCAGAAGTAGAGCGCCGATTACATCATCAAAGACCTGTTCAAGCCTGAACACTTGGCCTCTGACTACTATCCACTTGTCGGCACCATCTCTCATGCTTCTTTGTTCTTAGAGAACCTAATAACCATGCAACGTAGGACCGGGACGCAAATGGCTTGTTAGAATGGCCAAAAGCTGCCCTAGGGTATCCTTTCTCCTCCCGTTGCAACCTCTCTGTAGTTCCTAAGATTATCAGGGATGTATTCAGAAAGGAACACTTCAAGAATGTGCTCGGGGTCTCTATGGATGTCATAGCCCTCAAAGTACGAGAGTGTATTCTCTATGTCCCTAAGCAACAGTTTCTCAACCTTGTTCATATCAGCCCATGGTCCGACTGTGTAGGCTTGGGGCACATCAATGAACCAAGGTCTATTCTGGTGCCAGAGGATATTGTAGCGACTGAGGTCTCCATGTACATAGTGGGCTTTGCTGTACATTAGGAGATAGTCTTCAAGAACCTGATTCAACACTGTTTCCGGGTCCTCAAGATGCACATCCTTGAGCTGCGGTGCCGGTCCAGTTTCATCTCCAATGAATCTCATCGTCAAGTAGTTTCCGACTCTGCCAATAGGAGTTGGTACATGGACTCCTGCTTTAAAGCAGTTCATCAGAATGTCGAACTCCGTGACTGCAAGATCCTCCATCATTCCCAGGATGCAGTAAGTCCTCTTACTGGTTGCAGTTCCTAGGTATCCCTTCTTCTTTGACATCTTGTGAGAGGACTGCCATAGTCTGTACGCTTTGAGCACTATCGGGTGTCCCTCCCAGTGCGCAAGGAAGATCGACGCTTCTTTTCCTGCGTTGATCGGATAGACCAAATCACTGACTAGTCCGAAGCCAATGGTGTCATCTCTCACAGAGTCAAAGGTGAGCTCTTTAATCTCAACTCCTCTAGTGGTCCTGCCACTCTTCAGCGAAGCACGCTTCCTAGAGAGGGCACCTCCCTTGAGAGGGTTGTATTTCTCAACTCGACTCATATCAGGCACGGGTCCCCACATGGGCCCAGTCGTTCACCTAGTTTTGTAGCTTTCAATTTCGTTGTCACTCTCATTGACTGAGCTGGTACGCATCTTGTATCAGCAGCACACATATTCTGGAAAAGCAGACAACCGGCCAAACGCAATGTGCATCAATGAGCGCTCCAAACTCGATGCGTGAAATGAATGGCAAGCCCACAGAAACAATGGATGTCTAATTGACAACCTCACTACGGGTGCAGGCGTCCACTATGAAAACTCTCTTGACCATCATTGGAAATCTGCACCTCCGTCTCATTAGACAGCCCGGCCTCCTCCTGATTTCTATAAAGGGTTTGTGGTCTTTGTAAGGGCAGAAACAGCTCATGCGGTATCGATTTTGTCTTGCTCGAATGACTGTGTATCTGGCTCTGGATGTACTAGAGGGAAGGATTT
>CAYFTD010000036.1:0-2654 GCA_964345915.1 uncultured archaeon | reverse complement strand
TACGGTTTCGCAACATGCTTGACTTCAATGATTTCATGGGCGCGAGGACTCGATTCTTGAGGTATGTACAGTCGACTTCAAGTGAAACAAGAGATCTTCGGAGTCTACATCCGGAGATGGTGGGAGTTATCCCGCGTCTGGCTGGACTCATAGACGGACGTCAGACTGTCAGAGAGATACTCGCTGAACTCGGAAGGCAATATGATGAAATAGAGCTCCTGAGAGTAATGGACTACCTCCTTGAGGCAGATGTCATCGAGGCACTACCTCCTGAGAAAAGGCCCATACTTCTAATCAAGGAGGCACTTGACATAGCACTTCGCGAGGCTGAGGAAATATACGATGAGTGGGAAGTCACAGACGCGCTCAGGTCGGTGATCGACAGTAGCGACTCTCCTGAACCGCTTGGACAGTTGCGTTTGAAGGATGGCCAGTGGGCAGTTGATTTTGATCTCAAGTTGCTTGAAGGCTTGGATACTAGTAGACTCAATCTCCTTTTCGGCGAATGGATGAGATTGCTGGCACAGTTTGCGGCCGCTCTAGACCGGGAAAGGCTGGACTTGTTCATCACGAGGCTGACGAGAGCCTACTCATCAAGGATTATTGACCGCTATAATGCATATGACTTGAGGGGATTCGAGGAGTTTTCTTTCTGGTTGGAAGTCCTAAGTACCGAGAAACGGCCGCGGGTCAGTGCAATATGGACAGGTCCTCTGAAGCATACCGGCCCAACCCCAATGGAGGAGTTGGGCTATGCCCTCTTAACAAGAGGGCAGTCAATCCATGGAGGAAAGACAATGGCAAGGATTTGCACAGTATCTGGGATTCCCTTGGTAGACGACTATCCTTCTGAATGGAGGGGCCGACGCAAGATGGATTCCCTTGAGCGGCTCATGATAGAGTATTCGAAGCTCAGCCCCGCATCCCGATTGACCCTTTCTATTCTGTCAAGACAACGCGGGATACCAATACCCAAAGAAGTCATCCGGGAGACAGAATAAGTCGTCATCCTCCACATCTAGTGATGATTTCATTGCAGAAATCCATCGTTTAAGAGAATGAGGGCAGGAATCACTTGATCTTTGGCTTGTAGATTGGAGACAAATCCCGAATCCGCGAAACCACTTCTGGTACTACTTCAAGTACGCGGTCAATGTCCTCCTCCACATTGAATCTTCCAGGTGTCAGCTGAAGTGAGCCATGGGCCTCCTCGTGAATGAGCCCTGTAGCAATCAGAGTGTGGGACGGCTCAAGAGTCTTGGAAGTGCATGCAGAGCCAGTAGAGACTGATATTCCCTTGTCTTTGAAGGATAGCATGAGTGCTTCACCTTCGACGCCATCGAATCTGAAGTGGGCGTTGCTTGCGAGCCTCTCAGTAGGATGACCGTTGAGATAGCTGTCAGGGATCTCATCAAGGATTGTCTTGATTAGCCTGTCGCGATATCCTTGGAGTCGCCTGATTTCGCTCGGCATCTCTTTCTTCATTATCTCTGTGGCCAGTTTCATGCCAACGATACCTGCTATGTCTTCTGTGCCAGACCTAAGGCCTCTTTCCTGGCCTCCACCAATCAGGATTGGATTGACTCTATAGCGTTTCTTCATGTAGAGAACACCAATTCCTCTGGGTCCGTAGAAGTCATTCGATGAAAGAGACATCAGGTGAATCTTGTCACGTTTAACATCAATAGGAATGAGTCCCTCGGCGGCTACAGCATCGGTATGAAAGCCAATTCCATGGTCTTCCGCCATCTTTCCAATCTCTGCGACGGACTGAATTGTGCCGATCTCATTGTTGGCATAGCCTATTGAAACAAGGATGGTCTCATCTTTTATTCGTCGTTCCAGCTTCCGAGGGTCTACGCGCCCGTACTTGTCGACTGGAACTCGTGTGACTTCAAACCCCTCTCGCTCAAGATACTTGGCTATGTTACGAATGGAGATGTGCTCGATTTCTGAGATTATGATGTGGTTGCCCTTGCGTTTCTGTCGCATGGCATATCCAATTAAGGCTAGATTGTTCGCCTCGGTTGCCCCTGAGGTGAAGACGATCTCGTCTGCATCTGCGTTTATGAACTCGGCTATGACACGGCGGCTCTCTTCGAGTGCCTCAGTGGCCACGTCCCCCACGTGGTGAAGTGCTGAAGCATTGCCGAAGCGGTCATGGAAGAATGGCATCATTCCCTCAATGACGCGCGGGTCGACAGGCTTCGAGCTCTGATAGTCGAGGTACACCTCCCTGACTTCGGCCACCAGTACCCACCTAGAACCACATTGTCGCATCTGCTTCTAGGACTAGATCGTTGAGCGTTGCTGCTCCAACGATGTCACATCCCTCAACAAGCTCGACCTTTTCCCATCCGAGCATCTGCTTTGAAGCCTCGCAGACGTACACCTTAATGCCCATTTCCATTGTCTTCTGAAGCATCTCAGCAACGCTTGGAAAGTCACCAACTTGAATCTTCTCTGCTACTCCCGGCTGAAGTATCCTTAGACCCTGTCCAAGATAGTAGACCTCGGCCTTGATGTCCATGGCCTTTGCGCTTTGGGCTAGGACTAGCGGTGAGTATTGGCGTTCTGGGTCGTCACTTGTCTGAACGTATAGTATACTACTCAAGCTTACTCACTCCTTCTTTCTGATCAAGAATCTCTGGGTG
>CAYFTD010000035.1:0-4755 GCA_964345915.1 uncultured archaeon | reverse complement strand
GTGCTTGACAAACTGGCCAATGAAGGCCCGATGTACCCACAGGAGATTGCTGACAAAGTGGGTCTCGCCCCACGAACTGTCACTCTTGCCTTGAGGAATCTTCTGAAACATAATCTATGCCGCAAGGTTGCCAACTTCCAAGACATGCGTAAACCGCTCTATCACGCAGATATCGAAAGAGTCCGCAAGCTTGAGAAGGAGCTTGACATCTGGAGAACACTCGCAAGCGTGCGAGTGCGAGCATAGGGTGTACATCAGCACCATGTCTACATTTCTCTACAGACTAGTGCTGATGCTATTCCTTTGTTAGAAGAGATTAGAATGAATTTGATAGTGACTACTTCTACTCGTTGAAACAGCCTCTGAGAACAGCGTGCATGACTGCACCTCGCACAGCGTCAACGTCAGGCAATCCTGCAATGACATTTCTGCAGATGCTTATGGTTGGCAGACCAATGGTTCCTGAGTAGTCACGAACATCACCGCCAAGCTCGCTAGCATCGACCAGCTTGATCGTAGTATCAGCAAGCCCAAAATCAGACACTACCTCTTTGAGAATCTCCCAAGCAGCGTCACAGAGAAAACAGTCATTGCCTGTGTACAAGGTGATACAACCGGGTTTTCCACAGGGCGTCTTCGATGGTTCAAGCAGAATACTGGGCAAGTGAGTTCTGACGGTCATGTTGATTCAAGACACCAGTAGTCAATTACTATATAATGGGTTGTAGTGAAACTATCCTTTCACAGAAGTTTGTGAAACAACCTCCAGTTGCGTTCTGCTTGTATTACATTGACAATATAGAGACCAACTGCGACTCCGATGGTCTCGGTGGGAAGTTCGAAGCTTCGACGCCCAGACTCAACTTAACATTCGGACATGTATAATCCTCGTATATAATCGGGTCCAAGGCCACGACGTAAACTCCTTGGTCAGGCTATACGACTCCGCATGCAATGCCGAGTCCACGTTGTAGATCTGTAAGAAGGTCTTCAGGATCCTCAATGCCCACGGAGAGTCGGACTGTGGACTCCGAGATTCCCATCTCTGACAACGCAGCGCTGTCGATGCCATAATGAGTGGTTAGCACAGGTATGCTGGCCAGGCTCTCAACGCCCCCTAGGGAAACAGCATTCAAGAAGATCCTCAGTGAGTCAACGAAGGTGCGAGTGGCCGCTAGGTCGCAGTCCACCTCGAGAGACAACATTCCTCCGAAGCCCTTCATCTGCTTGCTGGCAACATCATGGTTCGGATGACTTGGAAGCCCCGGATAGTGAACTCTCTTAACCCTGGGGTCTTTCGAGAGAGTTTCAGCAAGATACTGAGTGCTAGAGTTATGTTGTGCCATCCTAACCGCCAGCGTCTTGATTCCTCGGTCTAGAAGAAACGCGGCAAATGGATCGACTGTACCACCCAATAGCTTCGAGGCACTTCTTATCTTGTCGATTACCTCTTTTGCGCCCGATACTGTTCCTGCGATGATGTCAGTGTGGCCACCAAGGTACTTCGTCGCGCTATGCATCACCACATCAATACCCAGCTTGTGTGGTTGCTGGTTAATCGGAGTGGCGAAGGTACTGTCAATCATGCTTGTTGTGCCCACGGAACGAGTAGCATCGGCTACTTTGGCAATATCCACTATTCTCAGCGTAGGATTCGTCGGTGTTTCAAAGAAGCAGAGCTTGTACTTGCCACCTGAGTCTGAGAGTTGGTCGGCCAACTCGTCGTGGTCAACCATGTCAACTTTGATTCCATTCTGAGGGAGTACATCCTCAAAGAGATGAACAGTCCCGCCGTAGATGGACTCACTTGACAGGATTCGCTCGCCGCCCTTCACGAGACCCATCACAGCTGTTGTGATTGCAGCCATCCCAGAAGACAACACAAGCGTGTCCTCCGTTCTTTCCAGTGAACTGATCTTGTCCTCCACATGCTTTGTCGTGGGATTACTCCACCTTGTGTAGACATGGCCTCCTGACTTGCCTGTAACGGAGTCAAGCATTTCGTCCTGATTCTCAAAGACGAACGTTGATGTCTGGACAATGGGAACAGCTGCGGGTCCTGACTTCTGAACCTTTGTTCCTTGGACGCATAGAGTTGCTGGTCGTCTCTCTTCTCTACTCATTCTTCTCACTCCAGATTGTGCAGCCAAACATGATTGAGACGCTTCAGATGGTATGTGCTTTGGCTTATAGATGAGTGCAAAGGGACTTGGAATCCGTCATGAAAGAGAAGTTTCAAATCACGGTTTGTCATCAAGTGGGCCCAGAGGTTCTCAGCATGAGCGACCAGGCTACAGAACTTCCATGTACATGTGTTGATGAATCAGTCTGTGGCGATTGCACACTTCAGGACTTGCTGAACTGTAGATACGACGAAGAGCTTGTGATGTGTTTTCGCAAGCGACATCTGCCGTATCGTGGACTCGCCTTGCTGACCGTGGGCATAGCATCCTTCGTGACCAGTGTGTGGTGGATGTTTATTGCCTACGCGGTAGTCACGCTGTTGAACTTCACACTGATTGAGAGTTGGTACCTGTGCAGACATTGTCCGTTCTATGCGAAGGAGGGACGCACTCTAAACTGCATCACCTTGAAGGGAATGCCCAGACTATGGAGATACGACCCTGCGCCTCTGAACCGAACCGATAGGATGGCGATGCTGCTGGTAGGGGGTTTCATAGACCTCTTTCCAGTTGTAGCGGGAGCATATGCTACCTGGGCCCTATTCACGGTCGGGGCCGACACAGGCCTCGTCGCTGTGATTGCTGCGTTGACCATACTAATGCTCGGGATTTCTGTCTACATTGGCAGATTCTTGGCGGACAACTATTGTGTCAAGTGCGTGAACTTCTCCTGCGTCATGAGCAAGACACCCAAGGCTGTGGCCGACCAATACCTGCAACGGAACCCGTTCATGAGGGAGATATGGGAAGCATGTGGGTACGTGCTTGGAGATGAATAGTTGTCCGTGACTGGACTGATTCATTCTCTTAGAGCTTTAGACATTCGGTAGAAGAGAAGGCCTCCCAAGAGGAGGTCAAACATAAAACTCAAGTTTCTGTAGAGGAGGAAGGAACTGTCTACGATCGCCACAGACCCCAACACGACATAGAACCCTACCAGAATGACCAGGACTATCTTGCTCAACCTGAGTTCCGGAGGAGTCCCAAGACTGAGTATTAGAAGTACAACGAAGACCATGCCTGCCATATAGCTCGTCATGTCCTTCACAAATGTGAAAGTCCAGAGAGACGCAAAGTAGAGCCCGTCAGGTGTCCAGCCAGCTGGAATTCCTGTGAACAGCGCGACCTGAATCGCGTTCTCGACTAGGTCACAGACCCCGGTTGCGAGGCCGAGTGCAAAGGCCAGCTTGGGAAAGAAATGTCCACTTGGCTTTGTCAGCAAAAACAGACCATAGAAGACTGCCAAGTATCCCACTATGAAGAACATGTCGAAGACTAGTCCCGCTAGTCGGATGCCAATATCAGCGACTGTTGCACTACTGAGATCACTTATTATGATCGCAGGATCCATAGCCACGTGTAGCTGACCCTCGCCTCCAGTAATGAGCGTCACAGCCACCAATCCCAGGGTCATCAAAAACCCGATGAAGACAAAGGCGGCGGTGTTTTGCAGACTTGCACTTGTACTCTCAGACATAGATACATCCCTCGAGCAGCAGCATCACGTTGGGCTACTCGGCGGTTTATATCTAGCTGCAAAGACCGGATGCCTGCATGGACAGCGGATTTCCAAGCTCATACTACCGGACTAGTCGTCCCGCAACACTCGCCACGCTAGACATGTGCCAACAGTCTCGAGCGGATGCCATTTCTCAGCCAACTTCTTGACCTGAGAAGGAGTCGGCATCTCTTCTAGCCCGTACAGCTTCATCATACCCTTGCGAACACCCAGGTCTCCCGGGGAGAGAACGTCTAGTCTGCCAAGAGAGAAGATGAGATACATCTGTACTGTCCATTCACCAACCCCCTTGATGTCTGTGAAGAGCTGAACAACATCCGCACTGGAGAGCTTCTTGAGTGCATCAAGACTGTTGTAGCTATTGAGAGGTCCGCCTTTGCCAAATGCTGTTGCAACATTATGGAGGTAGGAGGCCTTTTGTCTAGATAGACCAACGCTTCGAAGTTCTTCTTGTGAAACTGCTAAGACCGATTCTGGTGTCAAGTCACCTACAAGTTCGATCATTCTATCATGGATTGTACGAGCTGCCTTCCCTGACAACTGCTGGTAGACTATGGACCTCACGAGCATCCTGAACGGTGGTTCTTTGGAGGGTTCTAGCACCAGCTTCCTAGAGCTGATGGCGTCTTTGAGCTCAGGGACTTTCTTCACGAATCTAGCGAGTACTCTTGCGGTGAAGACGTTTGGCATCAATCCGTCAGAGGAAGAACACGCTGAAGAATTGTACTGCTTACGCAACAGCTCGACAAAGTGCTAGCAAGACTCGGATCTGGGTGCTTCCTGAATTCTAGATCTCATTAAGACATCTCTGTGTATGTACCACTCTCAATGACGTCCTCGGGTAGACTCGGTGAGAATAGTTGAAGGCTGCTGATGAGCCGATCTCTTTCAGATGGCACTACAACCAAGAATGAGACCGTACTATTGTATGCCACGACATTGTCCTTGATGGTCCAATGTCCTACCGGCTCCCATTCTTCTGGTATGAGACCGTCCAGGTAGATGGCGGCTATCTTGACACCATGTTCCGCTGCAATGCTTCTCAACGTGTCT
>CAYFTD010000034.1:0-1874 GCA_964345915.1 uncultured archaeon | reverse complement strand
GAAGGGGAAGAGGTTGTTGTCTTACCCTATTGTCAAGTCGGCAGGGTACGTGACTGGTTTGAGAAGAATGTCAAGAAACTCTTTGGCGAATCTGTGAACGTACCAAAGGACCTCTTCTTGGAGAAGATTCGAGATATGATCTTGGAGAATAGTAGTACCCTGGCCCAGCTCGAGGAATTTCTCCAAGATGAAAAGATTGTCAGAGAGTATGAGGCCATTCTAGAGGCGAGTGACATTCCTTTCCTCCCACCATTCCAGATGAGCTTGGCCCACATCCTCTTAGGGAGAGGACGAAGCTGCATGGAAACTGTTGAGCAAGTCAACACAGAGCTCATTCCCCTTGGGATAACGATAAATTGCCCTTAAACCTAGAAAAGAGACTAACAGAGGTAATCAATGATGTCGGAAGATGCTTACGTGAGGTTAGCTGCAGTCCTAGACAATGTACCCAACGGATATGCACATGTCGAGGATGGAACGCATCTGAGGGTGCTCCAATGGATATTCACTCCCGAGGAAGCTGATTTGGCGAGTAAGTTGAAGCTGCGAGGTGAAACAGCGGAAGAGATCACCTCGAAATTGAACTTGCCTTTGGATGAAACAATAGACCTCCTCGAAAGAATGGTTGAGAAGGGTCAAATCAGCGGTTGGATGTCTCGTTCAGCTGGAGCAAGGAAGTATGCGCTCATGCCCTTCGCCGTCGGCTTCTATGAGGAGCAGCTTGACCGAATGGATGAGGAGTTTGCTCAGCTACTTGAGGAGTACTTTGAGAAAGCCAGGGGAGGGACTCTGTTCGCATCAGAGCCGGCAATATTCAAAGTTGTCCCGGTGAACAAGTCCGTCGAAACTGAACTCATTATTCATCGGTATGACCAAGCTGAGAGGCTGGTTGAAACCTCAGCATCTTGGGGAATCAGAGATTGCATCTGCAAGAAGCAGAAGGGGCTAATTGGCAAACCATGTACCTATCCCGCCTCTGTTTGCTTGACGTTGGCGCCAAGAAGAGAGAACGCGTTCGAGGGACATGAGATTACCAAACCAATTACGAAAGATGAGGCTCTCACAATTCTTCGTGACTCTGCACAAGCCGGCCTCGTTCATTGCACAATGAATATTCAGCACGATCATACCTACATATGTAACTGCTGTACATGTTGCTGTGGGGTCCTGAGAGGGCTGACTCAATATGATCAGCCACACGCCTTTGTCAACTCAGACTTCATTATCAGCATTGACACAGATCTGTGTGCAGGTTGTGGCACATGTGTTGACCGCTGTCAGTTTGATGCGCTGAGCGTTCCTGAAGATGTCAGCGTTGCTAACACTGACCGCTGCATAGGTTGCGGAGTGTGTACCATCGAATGTCCTGAGAATGCACTGACGCTTATTGCCAGAGAGGGACGTGGAGAAGTCACACCGCCAGAGTCTCTGATGGACTGGATGGCACAGAAGGCTATGTCTAGAAACGTAGATCCTTCTGAGCTACTGTGAATGGCTCCAAACTCGGAAAGTTCGTAATGCTTTAAGAGGTAGACCGAGTAAGGGGTAGAGACTGTCCCCATGACAATCCACTCGAACAAAGAAGAAGAGAAACTACCTACTAGGCAGCGTACTAGAAGATATATCCCGAACTTGGCAGAGTTCTACTTCAAGCCTCAGCTTGACTGGACGTCAGAAGAAGCCCAGGCTTTGTATGAATCGAGGAAGCCTCTCTCAGACAAGGCTGAACTGAATCAAGTATACTTCGAGGATTGCATTCAGGGGATGACAAGGCTTCCAGATGGTTCCATCGACCTTGTCATTGCCGATCCTCCTTTCGGTATAGACTTCAACGGTATGAGCAGTGTCTACAACAGAAATGAAAGGTTCGTGGT
>CAYFTD010000033.1:0-7157 GCA_964345915.1 uncultured archaeon | reverse complement strand
TAGAGTCGGGAGATCTGCTCTGCGTCAGTGGACTTCGCCTGCCTAATCGATATAGGGTCACTCACGGTCAGCCTCATCTCATCCTCGGCCAATCAACCTTTTGGCATGCGCGATGCCATTGTCAACAGTAAACCCGTATTTCTCAAAGACCACCCCATATGGCGCCGATGAGCCGAATCTATCAACAGACATTATCGCTCCGTTGCTGCCCACCCATCTCTCCCATCCTTGTGACCTTCCTGCTTCAACTGCAAGACGCGCAGTAGTATTTGGTGGGAGTATTGAGTCACGATAGTCCTTGTCCTGGACTTGGAAGAGTTCCCAGCTGGGAAATGAAACCAATCTCACACTAACTCCCTCATGAGCAAGTTTCTCACCAGCTTTGACTATCAGATTGACTTCTGAGCCCGTTCCCATCAGGATGATCTCAGGATTTCCTTTCCCTAGGTCGGCCAACACATAGGCACCCTTTGCAAGCCCCTTTGCAGAACCGTATTCCTTGCGGTTGAGGACGGGAATCTTCTGGCGACTCAAGGCCATCAGGGTTGGGCCCTCAGAGCGAGTAATGGCAACTCTCCACGCCTCAACGACCTCATTCGCATCACATGGTCGAATTACTACGAGGTCAGGAATTGCACGTAGTGAAGCCAACTGCTCTACTGGTTGATGCGTTGGTCCATCCTCTCCGAGGCCTACACTGTCATGAGTGAATACCCATATGCTCCGATGCTGCGACAGTGCTGAGATGCGGATTGCAGGCCTCATATAGTCAGAGAAAATCAGAAATGTAGCTCCAAAAGGGACAATTCCACCATGGGCGGCCAGGCCATTGACGATTCCACCCATTATGTGTTCGCGTACTCCAAAGAAGAAGTTGCGTCCTTCGGGAGTATCCTGCTGAAACGCGACGCTATCCTTAATCCAAGTCTTAGTCGATCCAGTGAGGTCTGCAGAGCCGCCCATCAATTCTGGCAAACGCGAAGCAAGCGCGTTTATGACATCACCAGAGGGATTTCTCGTTGCAATCCCTGATTCATCTGCATCATAAGAAGGAAGGTCTGCATCCCAGTCTGCTGGAAGTTTCCCCTGAATACGACGTGTCAGCTCGTCGGCAAGTTCTGGATGTGCCTTACGATAGGCCTCCAGTTTCTTCCGCCATTCAGATTCAAGCTTCTCACCTCTAGAAATGGCCTCGCGGAAGTATTCAAGAACGTCGTCAGGGACATAGAACATTGGCTCAAGGGGCCAACCAAGCTTCTTCTTGGCCCCTTCTAGCTCTTCCATACCCGGTGGTTCTCCATGGGCCTTGGCTGAGTCCTGTCTTGTGGGCAAACCATAGCCTATGTGCGTGCGACATAGGATTATCGATGGGCGTGGATCCTCCTTTGCTTTCTTGATGGCCAAGTCTATCGCGTCCACATTGTTACCATCTGGAACACTCTGAACGTGCCAGCCGAGTGCCTCAAATCGAGCTCCTCTATCTTCAGTGAATGTAATATCGGTGCTTCCATCGATTGAGATTCGGTTGTCGTCGTAAAGGAGCACCAGCTTCCCTAGTTGGAAGTGTCCTGCCAGTGACGCAGCCTCATAGGATATCCCCTCCATGAGATCTCCGTCGGTCACAATCGCATAGGTGAAGTGGTCGACTATGTCGTGATTCGGACGGTTGAACACGCCCGCCAAGTGTTTCTCTGCAATCGCCATACCGACCGAGTTTCCCAGTCCTTGACCGAGTGGACCGGTGGTTACTTCGACCCCTGGTGTGCAGAAACACTCTGGATGACCTGGGGTAAGGCTTTCCCACTGACGGAAGTTCACTATCTCTTCCATCGACAGATCATACCCAGTGAGGTAGAGCAGTGAATAGAGTAACATTGAACCATGACCCCCGGATAGAACAAAACGATCACGATCAGGCCATTCTGGATTGCGTGGGTTGAAGCGAAGGTGTCTTGTCCAAAGTGCGTATGCCATGGCGGCGGCGCCCATTGGCATACCGGGATGACCAGAGTTTGCTGTTTGGACAGCATCAGCAGACAAGAATCTAATTGTATTGATAGCTCGTGTTTCAAGATTTGATTGGGGGGACATGCTGGAAATCCTCCTCAGGAACATTCAGGATACGAGATAGTGACTAGGGTCAAAGCCCTACAAGGAAGATTTGGTTGCTACGCTTGTCGTCACTCTTACCCCTATACAACTTTTGTCGTTGTGCGGTAGTGGCTATGAACACACTAATGGTAGTACTCCGGCGGACAAATCACATAGTTGGCATTGCTCGAAGTAGTCACCCCTCGCCCACGAAGGTCCCCGGTGGATACATCTCAAGGAACTCGTTTCTCAGGATGTCCATTGCTATGAAATCATGGAATTCGCCCTGCATGTAGACAGCTTTCCTGAACAGACCACACCTCTTGAAGCCAACCTTCTCATACGCACGCTGTCCTCTTTCGTTGAATGATGCAGTGTACAGATAGATGCTGTTTAGTCCAAAGACATGGAACCCAATCCACAGCATTACTCTGGTGGCATCTGTTCCGTACCCTTTTCCAAAGTTTTCAGGATTGTGAATCGCGATTCCAAACTCTGCCCTTTGGTTTGCCCTGTTTATGTCGAATAGACTAGCTGAGCCCAAGAACTTACCAGTCTTCTTGTCTTCAATGGCCAGAGTCATTGTCCCGTCCTTCCAAGGATCGGATTTCGTGGTTCTCTCTAGCCACTCGCTCTCGGTGTTCTCGGACATTGGCACTGCGCTGGAGAGAAAACGGCGCATCTCGAACGTGTTCCATCCCTTCATTATGTTATCAAGATCTGACATCTCCATTGCTCGCAGCTTCACTTTCTCACCGTAGTACATATGCATGCGGAGGAATCACTGAGGTTAAGAATGCTACCATCTTTCTTGGCCAGGATGATATCAGGACAATCCGAAGCAGATTGAACCTCCCCCTCCTGTTGAGTGACTGTGGAAGTAGAATCCACTAGACCAATGTTTCTGGAAGACACTTGAACAGAAATGGGTCGGGCCTTGACCCACCGTAGGAGCAGGCCAAATCCCGTAAGAAACTACAAAGTTTCTTCTAGAGCTTCAGCTCTGCCTCACTCTTCCAGAGTCCGTGAATGTTGCAGTATGCAGTGGCCATCAAGGTGCCTGACTTCTCGGTCTTGAAGACAAACTTCGCAACCGGTTCGCTATAGATTCCGCTTGTGTCGGCTCCCTGTGCCGATTCTCCATGATGATCAAAAGTGGCGTACCCAATCTCAACCGGGAACTTCTCGCCATCAGGCCACATGAATAGATCGCACCATCTACATCTAATACATCGAAATGGTGTATCATTTGATGTGGTGCGCCGTTGTGTTCGGATGGGGAATCTCCTTTCCAACTGTAACTAGGACGTGAGCTATCCCGTCTTCAACCTTCTTGATATCTATCACGGGAACGTGCTTCTCCGTCTTCCAATCATCAGTCTGTATCCATTTCTTCGACATTCTCGTTCCTCTCTCCAATAAGTAGGATATTTCGGTTTTCGTTGCAGTGGCATAAAACAGTTCGCCTACGTACTATGTCCGCAGCTAGCGTTCGAGTTTCTCCAATTGAGTCAGGGTCCACTTCCCTCTCTCTGACAAGGCGTAGTAGCTCCTCTTTCTCTTTTCATGGGTCAGCTCAGTCCTTGTACTGATGACTAGTCCACTTTCAGTTAGCTCATTGAGATGCTGGTAGACACTTGGGATCTTGAGTTTCATCCCATACTCGTCCCTTAGTGACTTCCAGATTTGGTAGCCATATGACTCACCTCTCAACAGTATCCTGATTATTCGAATCTTGGTCTGACCCATCTTTGTTGTGACTCTTCGTCGTTCCACTCTGCTAAGAAGATGTTCAAGCTCCCCCTTCCCTTTCACAAACGTTCGTGCTATCTCCGGATATTTCAGTCCCATACCCGTTATTACGCAGACAACTCGATCTCTTCGCTCAACTTGATTATTGTCAACAAGCCTCCGTAGCACGGCAATGGTAGTGGCAGAGGCCGGTTCTGCAAAGACTCCCTCAAGCTTGGCAAGCAGTCTGACAGCCTCTAGAATCTCCTTGTCTGAAACAGCCTTTGCAGTTCCCTCAGACTCCTCAAGGGCCGCCAATGCATTAAGACCACACAATGGTCTTCTGATACCGATGTCGAAAGCAACTGTGGAAACAGAAGAAGCTGGGATAATCTCTTTGGCTCCTCGCTCAAATGCCTCAACGATAGGGGCACATCCGCTTGCTTGAGCACCCCCTATCCGCATTGCAGGTTCCGAAATCAATCCAATCTGTTCCAACTCCCTGACTCCCTTCCAAATCATGGAAACATGTCCACCATTGCCCATTGGTGCTATAACCCAGTCTGGAGTCGTCCAATCCATCTGTTCGCATATTTCGTAGATTGTTGTCTTCTCACCCTCCAAGAAATGAGGGTTGTGTGACATTACACAATGGCTTCGTGTGCCTTCTTGTCGGGCCCTAGCCAATGCCTCATCATGATCTCTAACAATCTCCACATCAGCCGCATACGCCAGTATCTGGTAGAACTTCCCTATGTCAACATTCCCTTTCTGTCCGATGAAGACCTTGCTCTTGAGTCCAGCCCGTGCTGCATATGCAACAAGAGACGCGGCTAGATTCCCAGTGGACCCACAACATACTGACTTGTAGCTTTTCTCCCTGGCTGCAGATACTTCCACCGCGGTGCCTCTGTCAATGAAAGCTCCCGTGGGGTTGGTGGTCTCGTCCTTGAGATATAATCTGTCGAGGTCTAAGTGTCGAGCAAGACGGTCACACTTGTGTAGATACGTCCCTCCCTCGCCTAAAGAAACGGTGTTTGCTCGGTTCATAATGGGCAGGAGCTCGGCGTACTTCCAAATACCCGGCCGTCGATTTCGAAGTTTTGTTGCGCTGAGCTGATTCCTTGCTCTGTCGAAGTCATAATCGACATGTAGGACTCCCTCGCACTCTTCGCATGAAACAGAGTGTAAGTCCAAATCAAACTCTTGACCGCACTGACTGCATCGAAACCCAGAGGCACATGACATCTGGAATCGTGCCTATATATAGGCTCACAGTTATATATTCCTATTGTAGAGCCCCTTTCAGGTGAACGAGGATGGAGTACTTTGCCTCAAAAACGTCGGACATGTCGTTGTATGTGGCACTTCTTGCAATTATGACCGCGCTAACCACAGTTGCCACAGTTGTGCTGGTGGCACCATTTCCCTACACTGGCGGGTATTTCAATTTGGGTGACTCTCTTGTGATGATCAGCGGATTCCTACTCGGCCCCGGAGGAGGCTTCTTTGCAGGAGGAGTAGGGTCAGCCCTAGCAGATGTACTCCTTGGGTTCCCCGGATTCGCTCCAATCACATTCTTCGCGAAGGGATTTGAAGGGCTGATAGTTGGATATCTTAGCTTTCGAACAACTCGAAAGAAGAATATCAGTGGTTGGGATATTCTCGGACTGTTTCTGGGCTCAGTGGCAATGCTCCTGGGCTACCTGCTGGGAGAAATGCTTGTATTCGGTTATACATTCGAGGTGGCGTTGCTCGAGCTCGTCACCATCAATTCTATCCAAGTAACAATGGGATCGATAGTCACAATCCTAGTAGGACCCCTGTTGAGAACCTACCTTAGAGATATTCTCTATGAGCCACCTCCTACCTCGCGATTGGAATTGGAGTCTGAGGCGACGGTTGACCATTGACCTCGCACCGCATATGAAACTCACTTCCAGGCGACGTGACAGTCGGAATCGTTTTTTAGGGTGGACCACTTAGACAGTTTGACAGGCTGGTCTAGATACTATCTAGACGTTAACGGGAGTACGTGACATGACTGATAGGCGGCGGCTCAAGATAGAAACGAAACGGCTGAATGAGATCAATGACTTTCTTCTTAGGGAAGACAATCCCCTGGTCACTGGTCTTATTGAGGTGATTGAGAAGTACGGGGGCGTTGATGAGATCAACAGGAAGGCTATCGAGGCTCGCAAGCTTGAAAACCTCATGGTAATGCTGGAGAAGAAGAACTCATCATATTTGGCCGACCTGCTTTGGTTGCAGAATCAGCGAGACACAGAGGCTTTCGTCAGCATTCCCGAGTACCGCCGCAAGGTCTTGGGAGAGAAGGCTGACAGCATGGAGTTTGATGAGAGCTTCGCAGTCACCCTGGAGATTAGTGCTTGCCAGTACTTCCCATGGGTGATTGAGGAGGCCAAACAGTCAATCAAGAATCAGGAGCTTATGCCTGGGCGTTTCATAAGAGTGCGAAACATGCAAGAACAGAGTGAAGACGATGATGTCATTGCATTTGCGGCGGCTATGCAGATAGTGGACTCGTCCTATGTCGAAACTCTTGATACAAAGGGTACTTTTCCGGGACCTGACGGAGCACCGGCCAACATTCACCTTGGCGGTCCCGACACAATCACTGGATACTTTGGTGGAGTCGGAATGCCCAACGACTTCGCTCTGAAATGGGCAGATGAATACCTACATTACTTCACAAAGTACGGGGTCAAGCAGGTACTGAACATCAATCCCGGCAGCGTACTTGTTGGCTATATGATGCACAAGTTGGGCATTGACATGGAGTTCAAGATTAGTGTCTTCATGGGCAACGACAATCCCTATGCCTGTCTGTGGACTCTGATGACTGCGAAGATGTTCAGCAGAGAGGACGGCACGTCACCTCTCATTGGGTTCAACCTATCCAACAGTGTAAACAACGAAACCATAGAACTGGCCGCATTCGCAAGGGAGAACTTTGGCTTCGAAGACGTTGTCCGGATTGAACACCACATCACTGAAACCTACAAGAGTATTGTCCGCCAGCCCTATGATCGTCTAGATGAATTAGTCGAGCTTGCCGACCACGTCAAGAACATCAGCGCCAAACATGAAGGTGGAACTCCGGACATGGATGGGAAACGAGAGCACCCTAGCGACATTCTCGACTACTTCAGACAGAAGTCCGAGGTCATTGAGGCCGGCGATATGCCTCATCTATTGAGGAACTACCTCGACAAGCATGACGCAGTGAACAGGACTGCCCGAGCACTGACAGAGAATGGTCTTTCCTTCATAGCAGCAAAGAATCTGCACAAGTTGTAGGGAATGCTTCTGCG
>CAYFTD010000032.1:0-1730 GCA_964345915.1 uncultured archaeon | reverse complement strand
CACAATCACGTTCGTTGCCGAGATTGTGTCAGCGATCATGCTTCTCGGGTCAACTGTCGCTTTCATACTCCGCGACCAACCATGGCTTCAGGCTCTGGAGCCGGATGTGGCCATATTCCTCTTGCTAGGGGCAGCAATGATCACTCTGTTCTTCTTTCTAGGAGCGATCGGTTTCTTTGTCAGGTTCAATCGCCGCGTTACACGCGCCGTGATAAGCGATGACATAGGGTCTGTGGACTTGAGTAAACCGAGAGTTCGAACGGTTGTGATTCTCTATGGGCTTGCTGTGGGGCTAATCCTCATAATGGGTCTCTATGGCTATTACTTGGTCTACAGGTACTTCTTCGCTGACTTGGCAGCCACTTCGTTGAGCTTCTTTGGAATGACTCTATCACTAGGGACCTTCCTCGTTGCACTTCTTGTTCAGATAGTCGTTGTCGCACTGGGTAGGACAGCCGCATCTATGATTCGCACAGTGCTGGACGAGGAGCCTTCATCGAAGTGAGTCTATCAGCTTCCTCCACATTCGTGAAGGTTAAATCTAGGCGTCTATGAGTCTGCATCAGTGGAGATATCCCCATGCGAATTCACCTCTGGCAAATCGGTTACATCATTGGGCTTGTGTCTGTATTCGGCTTGTTGGTTCTGGAGGCCATTGGTCTGCATTTCCCTACCAATGTCGTTGCAGGAGTGGAGCTCGTCGGTGGAGTCTTGATCATTGGTGGATCGGCTGAAGCCTTTGTTCTATCAGTTGAGGGTATCTCACATAACATGAACATGACTGACTATGTTTCAGGGATCTATGCAAGCCTTGCCGCCACGATACCTGAGCTTTCAATCATCACCTTCCTTCTTCTCGCTCAGCAGTTTGAGATGGCCTGGGTGCTGGCTCTCGCTACCATCTTCGTTAACTCTCTTGTCTTCGCAGTCTACACCCTCATACTCTCCAAGGATGAACACGGCAACTTCCGACTTCCTGATGCCATCATGTGGGTTGGTTCTGACATGCTCAACATGGGGTCAGTGATTAGTCTGTCCGTGGGTCTCTCAATGCTGATGGTCTTTGTCTTTGCCCTGACCAACCCACTACTACCAACAAGCCTTGACGCCGGAGAACTCCTTGTCTTTGGAGGGTGTCTCGTCGTAGTGTTCATCGCCTACTTGTATCGAATTACAAAATACTACGGTAAGTGCGATCCGACAGCGGAAGATCCCTACCTGGCGTGTGAGATTGAACACGAAAGGATGCCAAGGCAGACCGTCGTCATCTATCTAGTCATGGCCTCGTTTGGTGCCCTGATTGGAGGGGAAGCGCTATCGTCCTTTGCAACGTTCACAACTGACACTCTTGGACTTAGCTTCATTCATGCAGCCCTTCTTCTCGCAGTCTTCGCAGGAGCGCCTGAGTACATAATCGTCACAAGTTCACACATGAAGAACGAGATCGAGATTGCGCTGTCCAATGCTTTTGGAGGCATCGTTCAGGTCTTCTTTGTAATCTTTGGTTTCACACTTATTGCATCAGGAATCATAGGACCCCTTCTAGGCATAACTAATGGATTGATACCTATTGATCTATTCTCAGTGCTGCTTCTGATCTTTGCATTTCCATCGATGTTCATACTTCGTATCATGATAACCGACGACGCTCATATCAACGCGCTGGAATCGATTGCAATGATTGCGGTGTTCTTGATGATGCTTTATATTCTCCTGGTGTACGGTATCTA
>CAYFTD010000031.1:0-2836 GCA_964345915.1 uncultured archaeon | reverse complement strand
TAACAAGCAACTGCTTGAGCAATTGGTTGTCCTGTATTGACCTCATAGTAGCTGAAGGCTGGGCTTGGGTTGACCTCAAAACAGTATACTTCATTGTCAGGAGTGATCTTCAGATCAATGCCGGAGAACGCCAGCCCAAGCGATTGAGAAAGCATTATGCATCTCTCAGCAAGTCCTTCAGAAAGTTGGGTCTCCCTCAGTTCTACTTCTTTTTCCTGCTGGTGGGCATATCGATAATCAGTTCCGTCAGTACTGATGGCTGTTGCAAAGATTTCGTCGCCTATCACATGCACTCTGATGTTGGAGCCTTCCACAAATTCTTGGAACTGGGTCGGACACCACCGAATATGATCCAGACGATTTAAATCCTCGTTCTGCAAAGTTTGCACCACGGAACGTATACCGCTGATCGACTTGTAGATCACTCTTTTGTGTTTTTCGCAGAATCTGTGCACGAGAGAGGGAACATTGGTAATGAGCGTCTCAGGCACTGAGAATCCATGGTTTCTGATGAGCTGGGATTGGTAAGGTTTGGAGAAGTTTGAACCCATGGGTGCAGTTCGATTGACAACCCGGCTTGACGCAATCTCGCACCAGCGCACTAGTGCCTCGTGTAGGGCACGACAGTATCGTCGCTTCAGCGAGTTCGGAGGCTCATGATCGAGCTCTGGCAGAAGCCGGTCATCCATCATCCGAGTGTATACACCCTGAAAGCGTTCAAGGCGATAGGCCTGATCTTCTATTTGAATCCAGCCTGTTACTTGGCTACCGCTTATCTCAAACTCCAATTCCATACTGGCAAAACGACGCTGGTTAAACATAACACAAGGGACATCCAGCCTGCTCAATTGTTCACGCACCATGGCGATCCCAGGCTCAGATGGGATGCCGCACACGAGAATCATTCATCATCCTCCGTTTCGCCCTTTAGAACAGACGTCAACACATCCAGCAACAGGTTACCGCCTAGCCTCAGATCAGGATGAGTCGTGGCTCCAACAAAGGTCCAAGGTCCTGTTGGACTCGAGGTGAACTGGATGCCGAGAAGCTCTGTTCCTGCAAGTTCGGCAAGACATCGGCAACCTTTGCAGATGTGATCAGGAGCAGACGCGCCTACAACATGCCCTCTGACGACTATAACTGTACTGTCTAGGGTGAAAGCTGGTGAAGACGTTCTTTCTGCACTCATTTCAAGAAGATAGTCGCGACTGGAACGTCTGTAGTTCGGTGTTGGCAGTCCTGCTCTGGAGGCCATTAGAATCCATTCTGAAACATCTCTCCATTGGCCTGACAGACCTTGTGGTGTGGGTCGGTTTAGCACAGGATGAGGTAGAGCGTACAGCCAGCTCATAAAGAACGCCGTGAGTTCTGCCGATACATATTCGCGGTCAGCCGGTTGAATCAAGAGAAGATGTTGAGATGGTGCAGATACCAGCCGGTTGAGCACTCCATTTATCTGGTCACTACGAATCGTACGACCATCGACAAGAGTTATTTCTACGAAGGCGCCGAAATTTCCTAACCGATGCTCCCAGCGCACTCCATATGCCAACGTCTCACTGCTGACCAGTTCAAGAGGTACTAGGCCGCGGCTCATCAGACCTTCGTAGGCCCAAGGAACTGAGGCATCATTTGGATTACATAGTATAAGCCACATTTGCAGAATCTCTCTCATTGGTAAAAAAGGGGAGATGTAAATGGTGCGTTGCTCTGTTCTCAGCGTACAGGCTGGACAGTATACTCTGCTTTCTTCTCGGTACTTCTGTAGTTCCTGAAGCTCAGGGCTGATCGAGATCAGGTTCGCGCCTAAGGGCTCCTTTGCTTACGTCGGGACGTAATTCAGGCCTAATGAAATGAGTTAGCTGAGCAACAGCGTTCTCGAGGCGGGCGAGGCGTTCTTCGAGAGTTCCGTAGGGTGGAGTCTCAACAGGACCAGGTTGAATCGGCGGTGCTTCCATGCTGCCTGTTTTGCCCTCGTACATCTCCTTCTCAGGCTTCTCTTTGAATCTTGACTTTCCTTCGCCGGTCTCCCACTTCTCTGGTTTGTGCTCTTTGATCTCTTTCAGTTCGATCTTTTCAGGTTTCTCCTTGAGCTCCCATTTCTCTAGCTTTCTGGCTTTAAGCTCGTCCGTTTCCCACTTTCTTGGTAGCTTTTCTGGTTCACGCTTCTTTTCCGGTGCAGCGCATATGTATACGTTGAGAGCGCTCAGCACTTCGTTGATCGGGTTGGCCACGCCATATGATCCATCCGTAGAGCCTGCAAAGTACAAACCAACTACCCTGCGTTGGTCATTGACCACGACAGAGCCGGAGTCACCTTCATCACCGAACTTTGCGCTTTGCGATGAGTCAACATCGATTCCGATTTGATCAGTGAGGGTCACTTGACCTAAGCCATTGCCATAATCGATTTTCACTGTCAAGTCAAGGGTATCGACTGTGCCATAGGTCAGTCCTGTTGTACGTCCGCGTTTGCGAACCGCCATGTTCACGCTCGCTATTGCAGTCCCGTTGACCGAGCCTATGTCAACGATTTCACATCTAAAGCCGCGTGATGTGTGGCTGGCAACAGCACAGTCAACGTGTCCGCCCAAGGATGCTCGCTGTAATTGACCGGCGACATATGCTGGGCAGATTGCACCGTCAACTCGACTGGGCTGCGCCATAGTATCGCCTACGCTCCATCCGTTGTCTACACACATTACGTGGAAGTTGCTTAGCAACATAGGATTGTTGGAAGCGTTGTCTCTGACGATGGCGCCTAAGGTTCCTACAAACACGTACCAGCCAGCGGTATCCACATCTGGAGGCGTCAGATAGACAGAGCGGCATGGAC